>JAIPBB010000033.1 GCA_021739805.1 Saprospiraceae bacterium
AATAAAAGCTGGAAATGGATAAGGCGAAAATACTTCTAAAATATAAAACAAAGAAGTATATTCTCAACAATATGTAAGGATAGTAAAGGGAATAAGAGAGTGATCTCCCTGGTAATGGCTGCCGAAACTCCAATAGTGCGGCACATTAAGATAAGAGGAGACGCTAACCCTTATGATAATAGTTACTCGGAATATTTTCGCAAACGAACAATAATGCTTAATTTAAATCGTTGTAATAGTTTCTAATAAACTAATTTGATACATAATTGCCGGGTCTACCTATACGGATAGGCTCTTAAAGGGCTTGAGCTGTGTGAAGGGAAACTTTCATGCACAGTTCTTAGGGGGCTTGGAGATGGCGACATCTCCCGGCTACCCGGTATACGTTTTTAATTGGAGGAAAAAATGAAAAAGTCAATTGCATATTTTTTCTCGTTTTTCCTGTTTCTTTTTTACAACAGCGTTTACCCACAAAGCTTTTGGGAACAGACTAATGGGCCTTATGGAGGACATGTTCTTTCATTGGCCATTAATTCCAGCGGGCATATATTTGCAGGTACAGATGGTTATGGTGTTTTTCGTTCCTCGGATAATGGAGAAAACTGGACTCGAAAAAATAATGGTTTAACTGAAACCAGAATTTTATCATTGGCCATCAATTCCAGCGGGCATATATTTGCAGGTACAAATGGTTATGGGGTTTTTCGTTCCACGGATAATGGAGAAAACTGGACTCAACTAAACTTAGATACAAATTATGTTTACTCTTTAGCAATAAATTCAAGCGGGCATATATTTGCAGGAACAAATGTTCATTTTGGTAGTGTTTTTCGTTCCACAGATAATGGAGAAAATTGGACTCAACTAGATTTAGCTGCATTTGATGTTTACGCATTAGCCATAAATTCAAGTGATCACATATTTGCAGCACTTTATGGATTCGGTGTTTACCGTTCCACAGATAATGGAGAAAACTGGGATAAAATACAACCCAGTCTGCCCGGTTATAATCGCTCTTTAGTGATCAATTCGACCGGATTCATATTTTTGGGGAGTGATGATTCTGGTATTTATCGCTCAACAAATAATGGTAACAGTTGGGTAGAAATTAACAATGGTTTGACTAGTCATTATATTAAGACTTTAGCAATCAGTACAAACGGGTATATTTATGCTGGAACAGCACATGGTGTTTTTCGTTCTACAGATAATGGAGAAAACTGGGTTCAAGTAAATAATGGTTTAACTTCTGGTTATGTTCCATCTTTAGCAATAAATTCAAGTGGGAATATATTTGCTGGGACCGTTAGTTATGGAGTTTTTGCTTCAACAGATAATGGAGAAAATTGGACTCAAATAAATAATGGTTTAAATGCTACCGGTATTTCCTCATTAGCTATCAATTCAAGCGGTCATATTTTTGCTGGAACTACTGTCGGTGTTTATCGCTCCTCAGATAATGGAGAATATTGGTACCGAATAGATAATGGTTTAGTATCAAATTCTGGTTTTGTTTATAAAATTCTCTCTTTAGTCATCAATTCAAGTGGACATATTTTTGCAGCGACATATAGTAATGGTGTTTTTCGTTCAACAGATAATGGAGAAAGCTGGACTCATCTAATTTTACCTTTTTATTCTCCTAATAGTAGTGCCTCATTAGCCATCAATTCAAGTGACCACATATTTGCGGCACGTTACGCATTTCGCATTTACCGTTCAACAGATAATGGAGAAAACTGGACTCAACTTAGTTTACCAACTTTTCGTATTTTCACATTAAGTATTAATTCAAACGGGCATGTATTTGCAGGTACAGATGGGTATGGTGTTTTTCGTTCAACAGATAATGGAGAAAACTGGTCTCAAATCAATGATGGTTTAACTGCAACCAGAATTTTATCTTTAGCCATCAATTCAAGCGGGCATATATTTGCAGGTACCGATGGTTATGGCGTTTTTTGTTCCAGGGACAATGGAGAAAATTGGTCTCAAATCAATAATGGTTTAACAACTAATAGTATTTTATCTTTAGCCATCAATTCAAGCGGCCATATATTTGCAGGTACCGATGGTTATGGTGTTTTTCGTTCCACTGATAATGGAGAAAACTGGACTCAAATGAACAGTGGTTTAATCAGTTATTATGTTAATAACTTATCAATTAATTCAAACGGATACATATTTGCAGGTACGTGGGATAGTAGAATTTTCAGAAGCATAAACTCTACGGTCTCAGTCGAAGATAAAGAGAACATTATTCCTTCAGAATTTTCATTAAAACAAAACTACCCTAATCCGTTTAATCCTTCTACAACTATTTCATACTCAATTCCTAGCCCGCACTTTGTAACAATGAAAATTTATGATATGCTTGGGGAAGAAATAACAACATTAGTTTATGAAGAAAAGCCAGTTGGAAATTATGAGATTGAGTTAGATGGAAGGTATCTTTCAAGTGGAATTTACTTTTATAGGATGCAAGCTGGAAGTTTTTCTGATACGAAGAAATTCATTTTGCTAAAATAGGGAAACGTATAACCAGCTTTTCCACCCGACCGCGTTTTCATTGCGGCATTGTTCAATTTATCGGGTTGGGTAATAAATGTAAGCATTGCTTGTAACATTGTTCTATTAAATAAATTTGTTAAAAAATATTGGCTGTAGCTTTTTAATTCATCATTGCTATAATGGGCGGACGGGTGAAAAGCCACACCGTTATACCGCAGAAAAAATAACAAAAAGAATTATTATTGAACTCTTGACATCCATCTCATAATGAGATATATTTATCTATGCATATTATTACTCGAAAAAGATTACTGGAGTTCAGTAAAAAACATCCAGATTCTACTGAATCATTAGATAGATGGTATCGCATAGTAAAACAAAGTAACTATAAATCATTTGCTGAGTTAAGGAAAACTTTTCACAAAGCTGATCAAGTTGGAAAATTTACTGTATTTGATATTGGAGGTAATAAATATCGATTAATTGCATACATAGTTTATTCAGCGAAACGAATTTATATTCGTCATATTTTAACACATCCGGAATATGATAAAGGAAAATGGAAGGAATAAAAATGATAAAAGAAAAAAATGAAATAAAAAGAGCTGTAAAAGTATGGCCGACAGTATCAAAAGTTGTTTCGACAATTCATACAGAAAGACAATATAATCGAGCAGTAAAAATGCTTGATCAATTGATAGATGAAGTTAATGAGAAAAGTGATCCGGTTAAGGAATCATTAATTGATACACTTGGTACATTAATTAAAGATTACGAAGATAGAAATATTGAAGAACCGAAAGGCGATCCAATTGGTGTATTAAAATATTTACTAGAAGAACACGGATTGACACAAAATGATTTGAAGGAGATTGGTAGTCAAGGTGTAGTCTCGGAAATATTAAACAAAAAAAGACAACTTAATTTAAGACAAGTTACTGCGTTGAGTAAAAGATTTTTAGTCTCTCCATCAGTTTTCATTGAAAGTGTATAAGCTTGTAAAAAGTCAGCGGTATAACAAGCGCATGCCAATGACCACTTCGGGAAAAGGCTGAATTTGGGTTAAAAAGGAGATCCCTAAAATTTGAAAGAATTGAATAACATAGCCGTGGTCATTTTCTTTTTGAATAAAGACAAGGTCTTTATGGGGCACTCAACCCGACCGCCCTCCTTCGTTCTAAGAAACGAACTACGGCGGACATGCTTCATTCTGTGTGGGGTTTGAAAATTGTAATTGGGTTAATCGTTCTAACAAATTTTGTAGTGCAAAGTTATCGTTCTAAATAAAATTGTAGCAAAAAATACTTGTGGAAAATTTAAGCATTTTTTGCTTTTAATCGTTCGGGTTGTCGTTCTACTCGTCATTGTTGCTATGGGTCGTCAGACTTCGCCGAACTCTGGCGAGCGGCGGGTTATGCGAAACGCCGGTATGTTTCAAAAATTAGTTGGAGTATTAATGAAACAAATTCTTTCTGTTACTATACTATTATTTCTTGTTAGTTGCGGTATTTCCAGTCGGTTATATAAACCACAAAAAATTAAAGTTGATGGCGACTATATCCATTACCAAACAAAGATTACTTTTCCAGTAAAAATTAATAACTTTATACGAAAAGAAATTACTTCTTTTGATGTGAATGCTGAAAATGTTGGAGTAACATACGATTTAGATGATAAGAATACTTTTAGTGAATTCACTATTTACATTTATCCTGCTGGAGCTGCAACTGAATCAAGAATAACTCAACAATATTTTACTTCTTTACAATCAATTGCTAATGTAGCAAATAAGGAGATTGATGCAACTCAAGAAATTCTTCCTTACCAAAAAGATAATTATAAAGTTAATGGATTATTCGCAAAAATTAATGATGAAAAAATAAAAACATCATTAACTTTATTTGAATGTGGCAAATGGTTCTTAAAGTATAGAATAACTACTAATTCAAGTGATGAAAACTATTTAGATAGTTTAAGAAATAGATTATTAGTGAGTTATTGTCCAATAGATATTGTAAAAAAATTCCCTGTAAATACCGGTACAAATATTTACTTAGCGCCAGCAGCCAAGCAAGATACTTTGTTTCTTGCCTGCATTATTGGTAATGCATTGGGCAGAAACAAATGGATTTATGAGAATGTAGATTCGTTAGAGAGATGTTCTGGCTTTCCAAATTTTTACTTGGAGTCACACTCTCTTCCTATGAAAGAAATGATTGACTGGTATGAAGAAAACAAAATAAAATATCCCAAGGAATTGTGGAATCATAAATACATTTTGTCCATCAAGAAAATTATTGAAAATAATTTTTTGAATGAATTCTTAATGGATGAGTACTCAATGCTATTAATCGCTCCTGATAATATTGAGTTTCGATTTGAAGAATATTATAAATGGAAGAAAAAGAATTTACCAGATTTCAATTTAAAGGCAAAGTATTTTGTGCTTGAGCAGACTGAAACCTAACGTACTAAAGGATTAAAACGAAGTATACCGAGTTTTAATCCAGTGTTGAACTAATCCGCAAAGCGACTTAGGGCACGATTTGGAATTTGGAAATTCTCCACCACATTTAGAACAAAAGAAATTTTTAGCTTTCTTTGTGCCGGGTTTATCAAAAGTATCAGATAATTGGGAACCTAATAAATTTCTAGCTTCCTCAAGTAAGTCTTTATTCTGGGCGGCGCCTGCCTGCCCTTATAGACAACGCCGTTAGGGCACAAAAAAAAAACGAAACGAAAAGTTATTTGATAATGTTAACAAATATGTTAACTTTGAGATATGAAGGAAATCATATTTTACCGAGCCGTAAAGGAAAGTTCTCCAGTTGAAGAATTTTTAGAATCATTAACGGGAAACAAGCACAAAAAATTGCATGGACTTTAAGAGTTATAAGAGATTTAGATTTTGTACCTCAAGAATATTTTAAGAAATTAAAGCCAATACAAATTTGGGAAGTTCGAGTTCAAGTAGGCAATAATATCTTTAGAATCTTAGGATTTATTGATGGAAAAAACTTAATTGTATTAACAAATGGCTTTCAAAAGAAAACACAGAAAACTCCCAATAAAGAAATAGAACTAGCAGAAAAAAGATGAAGGATTATTTAAGGAGAAAAAGGAATGGATGATTTAGAAAAATATATAAAAAAACGAAAAGCAAAGAGTACAGAATTTTCAAAAGATTTTGAAATTGGATATGAGAATTTCAAGATTGGTGTTGCATTACGTAAAGTTCGGGAAGATGCTGGAATAACCCAAGAAGAATTAGCTCGAAAGATGAAAACAAAAAAATCAGCAATTTCAAGAATAGAAAATCATTCTGAAGATATACGGATATCAACATTAAAGAATTATTTATCGGCATTAGGTAAAGAGTTACAGCTTTACATAAGATGATTAACTAATAAAAAGGTTGTGCCGCCCAAACAAGCCCATCAACCTGACCGCCCTCCTTCGTTTTGTGAAACGAACTTCGGCGGGTAAATTTCATTCTGCGTGGGTCGTTAGACTCTGTCGCAATCCCGACACAGGGTGCGTTCGACAGTCGAAAGACTTCGTCGAACTCTGACGAGAATCCGTCGCAATCTGACGATCGTGGTCTGACGACTGTCGAGCAGCACCTGCCTGCCGGTAGGCAGGGCTTATGGGCAGCACCGTTATACACAATAAGCAATTAATATGAATAAATAATTGAAGAGGTAAGAAAAATGAAACTTAGAATGTTTCTTCTGTCTCTATCCCTAATTATTTTCAGTTGCTCACAAAATCGTATAAAGGTTTTTAATAAAGTTCAAGTTAATAGAAATAATTATTCGCTCTATTTTATCAATATTGGGAACGATACATCAAAACAATTACAGCAAAAATATGATTACCCATTCTATATTGATGATCAGAATGTTATAAAAGAGATGAGTGATGAATGGGTTTTAAATGTTAGAAACATCCCGGTAGAAAAAAAAATTATTTACAAAATTTTACTATTTGATAAAGATAAACTCATTCAAGAGGTTTGGCTAGATTCAAAATATAAAACAGCAATTTGGGGTGATGAGCTATTATTTTTTAGCGACACACTTTTAGATAAATATAAAAGTTATTTTAAAACATTATTTACAAAATCCGTAATATTTGAAAATGTAAATGAAGCGCGAGCATTTTATCAAAAATTAGAATACACGAATATGCCATACTACTTGACAACAAGTGGTTATAAATATTGGTTAAAATATGATGGTAAATATACATTAAAAAGATTCAGTGATGAACTAAAACCAGAACGAAATGTAGGGAAGATTAGACGAAAAATTACGGCTGATTTTACGAATCAAGAATTTGAATTGATAGATTACAATTTTAATACAACGAACGATACAATTTTTATCCAAATTTCTGCAGATTCATCGTATATAGATTTTATTCCCCCAAGATATTTCATTGTTGAAAATTATAAACAATACGATTCTATCTTAACAAAGATATACTATCATAAAGCTGATTCAATAAATAAATTAATTAACATAAAAAATATTGAAAAAAGATTAAACAAAAGGTAAATTGTATACAATTAGTCGCTCAAGACTGACCGCCCCCGATAAAGGAAATCGGGGCAGGTAAAACAGTTTGAGTTTAGTGCAGTTTTTAAGTTTATGTTTTTCCCTGCAAAAAACTGCGGGGCAAGTTGTTCGGCATTTTGCCTGCCATCCGGTAGGCAGGGCTTAGCAGCAACAGAATAATGTATTGAAATCGGAGAAGAATATTTATGAATACCAAACTTGAAATATTATCATTTATATGTATTTTGATGTTTACTTCACATATGAATTTGTTTTCACAGAATAATAGTATTCTTGATACAACATCATCTGAAGAACATTCTTATCACACTTTTAATATTTACTTAATTAACGGATATGCATTATCTTACGATTTATTTAAGAATAGTAATTCTTCAGTAAAAATCCATTTCGATTTATCAATGGATTATAGCGAATTGGATTTGGAAGGTGATAATATAACTAATGATAATAATAATATACTGAACGAACCATATGATAGTTTCAAAGAAACCAAAAATATATCTATATCATTAGCATCTTACTATACCTACAATATTTTCATTTCCGAACACGGAAATCTTTATATGGGTGGTGGTCCCTTTATTGGTTTCAATTCAGCAAAATCATTCACAGATGATAAATTCAATATTGCATATGAGGTTGACGATTTGACTTACTTTAGGAAATCTTATTCATCATTACAAACTGAAGAGATATGGTCTCTTGGTATAACATTTATTTTAGGTATAAGAAGTAATATTACTGATAGAATTGGATTATTTGTTGAGTCACACTTCAATTTTGGCAATAAATGGATTAATACTAAACAACATTGGGAAACTAATTATACTGATAATAGTTATAGAATAAATTCAAGTAATTCAAATGGAAGTGGGCTTTTTTACAAATATAATTTTGTGCGGGTTGGATTAAATATTACTATTTAATAGAAAAACAAAATAACCAGATCCTCAACCCGCTTTTCTTAATTGCAGTTGTGGTTGAAAGTGATGGTTAATCAAAAAAAAACAAACATTGTTATTTAAGTTTTGTGAATAAATTAAAATTAGCCCGCCATGCTTGTCTGACAATTTAAGCATGGCTATAAATTACGGCATTTATGTATTACCCGGCATCTCTATTATGGGCAACATTGTTAGGCTGATTTCAATACATTTTAATTTCTATAATTATATAAAGGGTAAAAATGAGTTCAAAAAGAATAGTATTCATCATATTTTTTCTTTTGGTAATACAGACCTATAGTCAATCCCTCTATTTTGGTCTCAGTAGTGGTATTAGTTCTGTTCAAGATAATAATTACTTTACAAATAATTTAGGAGCTGCTGGTAAACACTATGTAAATGGTGCCGAATCGATATTTGGTGGTCTTAAATTCGGCAATGATGAATACCAATTTGCAATCAAAATGAAATATGGTTTTTCTGATATTCCATTTAGTTTATCAGCACAAATTCATTATATCCCACTGAGAGGTAGTCAGTCGGTAGATATATATAATAGTGTCTACAATCAAAATATTTTACAGGATGTTACTACGATGATTGATATATGGTCTCTACGAATAGGTGGTAGATATACTTATGAAGCAGATAAATTCAAGCCATATACCACATTATCATTATTACTGAATTATTGGGGTGATACTTGGCTACAGTATGAATATTATGATAACATTAGTTTATGGCGAAATTATGAAAATGGAATTAGGTATGGTCTAAATATGGGTGGTGGCATTGGATACGAGTTAGTTGAAAATATTGAATTAGAAATCGAAGTGAATTATAATTATATGAATCTATGGAATCGAAGAGGAGCAAATCCAATTGATAAAATACATCCATCTGAGGAAGAAAAAATGAACACACTAAATTTTGAGTTATGTGTTTATTATAAATTACTTTGAGAAAAGTTTTATATAATTTATAAAGATTTACTATTTAACACCATAACCAGCCAATGCCGATGACCCCTATTGAAAAAGGCTGAATTTGGGTTAAAAAAAGATTTCTAAAATTTGAAGAAATTAAAAAACATAGATGTGATCATTTTCTTTTTGAATGCGGCTATGCCGTTACTTTGAAAAGACAAGGTCTTTGCAGGTCAGGCATATAGTTAGTTAGTCGTAAAACCCCGACGAGCTGCGCCTGCCTGTCGGTAGGCAGGATTTAGCAGCGTCGCCGTTAGGTGTAATAAATTTATTAAACATTTAATTTTGGAAATTATGTCAAAAAATATTAGAACAAAAATCTTTTGGATTATTTTGTTAATCCTTACTTTTATGATCATTGGATCTTTTATAAGGACTAATATTGACGGTTACGAGAGGGCAATGTTTAATGAAATGATCGAAGGTGAAGCACATAAACCGTTCGTCTATAGAATGCTTGCACCAACAATAGTGCGAACAATTTCAGCTATATTACCGGCAAACTTTGTGAGAGATATAAATAATTGGGGAGTTGATAATTTAACATTCTTGACATCCGGTACGAATAATATTAAACTTGTTTATTTTATAATATCAGTTGGATTGTGGTATTTCTCAATAATTGGATTCGCACTGGTATTGAAGAGATTGGCATTATATTATTATCCTCAAAGTATCAACCTGTCATTTATTCTACCTTTAGTAGCGGTCGCCGGTCTCCCCATCTTTTTTAAATATTACAGTTATATTTACGATTTTACACATCTCTTTTTATTTACATTAAGTTTGTATTTGATGTCGAAGTCTTCATGGAAGATGTATTTATTCATATTTTGTCTTACCACACTTAACAAGGAAACGTCTGTATTATTGATCCTGATCTTTATTCTTCATTACAAAGAAGCTTTATCGAAGTTAGAATTTAATAGATTATTATTAACTCAGGTTTCATTTTTTCTAATTATCAAAGTATTTCTTACCATATATTATGCGGGTAATCCTGGCTCAGTAATTGAATTTCACGTAGTTCATAATCTTAAATTAGAAGCATATTCGATCTCTCAATTTGTAACACTAATAATAATAGGTATTGCAGTTGCACATGACTGGAAGGCTAAACCGCTATTTTTAAAGAGATCATTTTCTATTATAATCCCTTTGTTAATTCTTACATTCTTTTTGGGATTTTTAGATGAGTATAGGGATTACTATGAATTATATCCAATAATTTTACTTTTAATTTCACATTCAGCATTGCAAATATTTAAGATTCATAATAAATCAACAATTACACCCAACAAGGACCTGTGTTAAAAATCAACTATAAAATACAGAAAAATTTCAAAGAGCATTAAAACAAAACGTTTGTTTTGATTGGTTTACTGATTACCATAATTTGGGATATCAATTGATTCTTTTTTCCATAAGGTATTAATTAGAAGAAGCAGTTTCCTAGCTATGGCAATTAAAGCAGCTTTTTTATTTTTTGATTATGCATACAAGCCACTCAACCGGACATCGTTTTTCAAAGTGGCATTTGCGTAGTTCTTTAGTTTATTGAAATAAATAAAATTGTAGCAACCGGCTTGTATCAAGCAATTTACAAACTTGTTGCATAAACTTTAGCGTAGTATTTTTAATCGGCATTCCTTTTTTGGGGCGCCGGCTAGTTGCAACGCGGTTATACTTACTCAATTGTTTTATTGTTTAATATAATTGAAATTACGTGAGAAAAATGAAAAAATTAAAATTAATTTTGGTTCTAATTGCACTGTTATTTTTGTCTGCTAACCCAAGTATCGCACAATACAAATTGAATATTGGTAATTTCTGGGTTTACTCAACTGAATATCAGGAATATCGGATTGCCGTAATTGATACAGCAACCTTTTTTGATTCAGTTCATTTTTTTGAAGTATATAGAGATGTATCTAGTTTATCAAAATCTACATCCGGTAATTCCTCTCAATATTACATCCGGAAAAAAAATGATGATTTTTATGAACGCCTGAATATTAACCATAATACAAATGATACAGTTGTAACTGATGACGTTTTTTATAAATACAATGCTCAATTAGGAGATAAATGGATATATCGCATTGCATACTATGAAGATAGTACTGTTGTTGATACAAGTTGGTCAGAAGTTATAGATGTTTTCGAAGGTTATCAATTCGGAGAATGGAGAATAATAAAAAAGATTCATTATTACTCTGAGCATCCACAAGTTCCATTGGATTTTCACAAATATTTTTGTGATGATTTTGGAGAGTTGTCTGAAGAAAATTATATTGAAGTAGTTTCTTGGTTAAAAGGTTGTTATATTGATGGCGTTGCTTACGGTGATACATCGTTTATAACTGTTAGCGTAACTGATGATTTATTTCCAAATGAATTTTATCTTTTACAAAATTATCCCAACCCTTTTAATCCATCTACTAATATTGAATTTACAATGCCTGAAAGTGAATTTGTAGAATTAAGTATTTTTAATACTCTTGGGCAAAAGGTGAAAACATTGATAAATGATGTTGTATCAAGTGGTTATCACAATATAAAGTTTAAGGGTGAGAACTTATCAAGCGGAATATACTATTATCAAATTAAGACCAAAGATATAAGTGAAGTTAAGAAAATGCTACTGTTAAGATAAAGTAAGTATATCCAGCCAATGCCGATGACCACAGTTGAAATAGACTGGATTTGAGTTAGGTTATAAAAAAGATTTCTAAAATTTGAAATAATTAAAAAACATAGACGTGATCATTTTCTTTTTGAATGCGGCTATGCCGTTGCTTTGAAAAGACAAAGTATTTGTGGGGCACTCACCTGATGCCATTTCCGTACTTACAGACCGCGGGTGGCTGTGCTTAGTTAAGCGGCATCATTATAACGTTAAATAAATTATCAGCATCATAAATAAATATTGTTCATTATATTGTAAATTATGACAAAAAAATACTTATCAAATTTATTCAAGACCTATCAAAAAGGCGATGCAAGAGAAGAATCTTATTACAAACATCTTGCGGATTTTATTACAGTTTATTCCGAAGCTGAGCGGAACCTGCCTGCCGGAAAGGCAGGAAAGAAAATTGATGTAACTATTCTCCCTAAAAAAACAGAAGCCGGGAATCCCGATTTTAGAATTTGGGACCTGCCTGCCGGAAAGGCAGGCGGTATACAAAAAATAATAGGTTACATCGAAGCTAAAGATTTAGGTGTTGACCTTGACAGAATTGAAGACAGCGAACAACTTGAAAGATATTTATCAACTTTTCCGAATGTAATTTTAACAAACTTCACGGAATTTCGTTTATACAGAAACGGAGACCGAATTGATAAAATATCAATCGCTCGCCCATTTGTTATTAAAAAACTCTCCACAGTTCCGCCTCTTGAAAATGAAGATAAGCTATTTGAACTGCTCGAAAGATTTTTAGACTTCTCACTTCCAAAAACTTACACCGCTAAAACTCTTGCCGTTGAACTTGCAAAAAGAACTAAGTTTCTGAAAGATGAAATTGTTAGCGAAGAATTAAAACTCGGCACAAAATCAATTCACGGTTTTTATGATGTCTTTAAAGAGTTTTTAATTGCAGGAATAAATGAAAGTGAATTTGCCGATCTTTATTCGCAGACAATTACATACGGTTTGTTTGCCGCTCGCCTCCGTGCTGAGAAAGACTTTAACAGGAAGCTGGCTTATTCATACATTCCAAAATCAATCGGAATATTAAGAGATGTTTTCAAGTTTATTTCTTTGGAAGACTTGCCTCAGCAAATGGAAGTTATTATAGATGATATTGCGGAAGTCCTTAATGCTGCAGACGCAAAGAAGATTCTTGATCAATATTACCACGAAGGAAAAAGGAGCGACCCGGTTTTACATTTTTACGAAACATTCCTTTCTGTTTATGATCCCAAGACAAGAGAAAAGCGAGGTGTTTATTATACGCCCGAACCGGTTGTTTCTTTTATAGTCCGATCTCTCCATCAGATTCTAAAAGATAAATTCAATATTTCAGACGGGCTCGCTTCAAAGAATGTAACTTTGCTCGACCCCGCTGGCGGAACACTCGGCTTTTTGGCAAAAGCAATTGAAACAGCCATTGAAGAATTTGAAAGCAAATACGGAAAAGGCGCGGTTAAAACTTTTCTAAAAGATCAGATTCTGCAGAATTATTATGCGTTTGAATTGATGATGGCTCCTTATGCAATCGGGCATATGAAAATGTCTTTCCTTTTGGAAGAACTTGGCTACAGGATGGAAGATGATGAGCGTGTAAAATATTATTTGACCAACACTCTCGAAATGGAAAAGCTTGATGAATCTAAATTTCCCGGAATGTCATCACTCTCACATGAAAGTCACGAAGCCGGAAAAGTAAAAAAGCGAGTCCCAATTCTTGTAGTACTTGGTAATCCACCTTACTCCGGGCATTCTTCAAATACCGGAGAATGGATCTCTGATGTAATTAAAGAATATTATCAAGTTGACGGTAAACCGCTTGGTCAAAAAATCCCAAATGGCTTCAAGATGATTATGTTAAGTTCATCCGATTTTCACAATGGAAGATTGATGAAGCAGGAGAAGGCGTACTTGGCTTAATTACAAATCACAGTTATCTCGACAATCCAACTTTTAGAGGTATGCGCCAATTATTAATGAACAGCTTTGATGAGATTTATATTCTCGATTTGCATGGCAACAGTCTAAAGAAAGAAAAAGCTCCCGGCAGCGGCAAAGACGAAAATGTTTTTGATATTCAGCAGGGTGTTGCTATTTGTTTTATGATTAAGTATAAAAAGAGTTAGGGAGTAATTAATGAATGAGAAAAATTCGTTAGCTGTTTTTGAGACTTTCAAAATTCGTCGACATTACGATGAAGAAAAGGAAGTTTGGTACTTTTCGGTAATTGATATTGTTGCTGCTTTAACTGATCAATTAAATTACCAGACCGCAAGGAAATATTGGAATAAACTGAAAGAAAGACTAAAAAGGGAAGGAAGTGAACTGGTGACAAATTGTCACCAGTTGAAAATGTTGGCTCAAGATGGAAAAATGAGGGAGACTGATGTTGCAGATGTTGAAACAATTCTACGGTTGGTTCAATCGGTACCAAGCAAAAAAGCGGAACCAATAAAACTATGGCTTGCTAAAGTTGGTTACGAAAGATTGGATGAAATGAATGATCCTGAAAAAGCGTTGAACCGTTCCCGCGAATATTGGAGAAAGTATGGCAGAAGTGAAAAATGGATTCAGCAAAGAATGCTTAGTCAAGAAACCAGAAATAAACTTACAGATTATTGGAGCGAGCACGGTGTTGAAAAGAAAGATGAATTTGCTATACTTACAAGTATTATTCATAAAGAATGGACTGATTTAACTGTAAAAGAACATAAAAATTTGAAAGGATTAAAACTCAAAATCTGCGTGACCATATGAGCGAGGCTGAATTAATTTTCACAGCACTTGCGGAACTTTCAACAAGACAAATAGCAGAAGTTGAAAAAGCTGAAGGCTTTGAAGAAAATAAACCACCGGCAAAGAAAGGCGGCAAGATTGCTAAAGACGCAAAAAAAGCCCTTGAACAAAAAACCGGAAAAAATGTAATTACCGGAGATAATTTTTTACCGCCAGAGAAAACTAAAAAAACGATTAACAAAAAATAGAAATTATTATGGCTAAGGTTTATCACTCAGAAATTTATGGTTTACGTGAAGAAAAGTATGAATGGCTTAACACACACAACATCAAAAATGTAAAGTGGCGAAAGGTTGTGCCCTACCCGGAGTTTTATCTTTTTATTCCAACCGATAATAAATTGGCAAACCATTACTATTCCTTTTATAAAATTACTGAAATATTCCCGGTTAATAGCGTGGGAATAGTAACGGCGAGAGATAACTTTGTAATAGATTTTGACAGAAAAAACCTTGAACTAAGGATAAAACAATTCTTCAATCCAAAAGTAGGTGAAGAAATATTAAAACAAACATATGATTTACGCGAAAATCAAAGCTGGAAAGTGAAAGACCAAAGAGAAAAACTTAGAAAAGATTTAGATTGGAAAGATTCTATAACCAAAATTCTTTACCGCCCTTTTGATGAAAGATGGATTTTATACCATGATGAAATGATTGAGCGTTCGAGAAAAGAAATTCTGCAACAACTATTACATCAGAATATAGCGCTGTTGATAGGAAGACAAAGTAGTGTAATCGGTTCGGATGATTATAGTATTGTTTTTATTTCAGAACAGATTGTTGATTTCAATTTATATCGACGAGGCGGTGAATTGGTTTTCCCATTATATCTCTATCCTCAAAAAGTGGAAAAAAGGAAAGGCTCGCTTGTTCAAATGGTGATGTTTGAGACTGAAGTAGAGTATCAAACACGACAACCGAACATTAAGCCGGAGTTGGTTGTGGAACTAAATAATGTATATTTCGGACACACCCCTAAATCCCCTCTCAAGAGGGGACTTACTCCTGAGGAAATATTTTATTACATCTATGCTGTTCTTTATAGCAATACCTATCGTAAAAAATACGCAGAATTCTTGAAGATAGATTTCCCGCGTCTACCTTTCACTAAAGATTACAATCTTTTTATTAAACTTGGTAAACTTGGGCAGCAGCTTGCGAATCTGCATTTGCTGAAAAGCAAGGAGCTTGAGAAGACCATTTCCAAATTCCCGGTAGATGGAAGCAACAAGGTAGAAAAACCACGCTTCAAATACCCGTCTGCCGACCGGCACGGCGCTCAATGTAGCAAAGGGAAAGTGTGGATAAACAAAGAGCAATATTTTGACGGAGTAAAAGAAGAAGTTTGGCAGTATCAAATCGGCGTTTATCAAGTATGTGAGAAGTGGTTAAAGGACAGAAAAACAAGAACTCTTACTTTAGATGAAATAGAAACCTATTGCAAGATTGTAACTTCCCTTTCAAAGACAATTAATTTACAAAATGAAATAGATAAATATTTTGAAAAAGTTGAGAAAACGGTATGACAATCTATCCCGGTTAAAGTCAAAGGCAGTTGGTTTTAATAAAATTTTATAAAGAGATATAAAAAGTTAGAATAAAATTATAAATTGGAATTTGTTAACTACACAATGAGAAAAATAAATTCTAAGTATGTGCTGGATTCAAGTTTATCCTTCAGAACTTTTGCGGGGCATTTTTGTCCTCAACAGCGTTGTACAATTAAATGGGAAACAAAGTATGAATAAATTCTTTCTAATATTTTTCTTGATCTTATTAAATATTCCAAACTTCGGACAAGCTATGGATGGCTATGGTGTTAAAATTGGTTGGGGTTTTGCAAATCACAGTTGGGAATACAATTCTTCTAGCAATATTAAACTTGATTGGGAAAGCAATTCAGGGTTTACAGCAAGAGCATTCGCTGATATTTCCTTTTTATCATTCTTAAATATGGAAGGCGAAATTGGTTATGCTCAAAAAGGGGCAAAACATAAAATAGTTATAACAACAATTTCTCAACCAGATGGAACCGGAGAATATGGAATTATTGACAACAGACTTGATTATCTCTCAATATCCTTGATGGGAAAAGTAAAGTATAATTTAGAATTAATTATTCCTTATATAATCTTAGGTCCTGAATACAATTATTTGTTAAGCAAAAAAATTGACCAAGGTTTTGAAGTCGTTTATGATGCATTCAAAAAAAACATCTTTGGCTTTTCAGCAGGCTTTGGCTCAGAAATAATATTACCACCAATCAATATTATAGTCGAGTATCGTTATTCAGAAGATTTGACAAATAATTATAATTCATCAACAATAGATATTAAGAACTATTCGCACACTTTTTTAATAGGCGTAGAATTATAAATGAGTATATATCAAGTTGTCCCGCTTTAAGTCATTGGAAAGTTCAGATAAATAAATTTATTAACGGGACAAAGAAAGTTTGTTATAATTTAACCGAAATTCATTCACAAAATATTTTGCAGTTTTTAGACGTGTGAATGAAGTCAAAAAATAATGGGTTGAGATGAATTTGTTTTTTTCTTATTTATCCCGCAGACTTTTGCTGGGTATTTCAATTTGCAGTCAACATTGTTAAGCGAATAATGAGTAGGTAAAATGAAAAAAATATTCGTACAGTTCACAATCATCATAATAGCCGGGTTTATTATTTCCTTGGCTGGGTGCAAAAACTCAACGGAACCCGAAGAATCAGTTTCAGCGGATTCAACCGGAGGCTCTGTAGTTAGAAAACCTAATATTTATTTGTACCCAACAAATATCTGTTCCATAACCGTAAAATTGGAATTCCCTTTAGGTGGTAGAATAATTGAGTCAGAACCATACTATAATAATGGATGGGCAGTAACAGTAAATACAACCGGTAAGATAAACGATGAGTATGATTATTTATATTATGAAGCTGTTTGCCCGGAAGTATATCAATACCATTCTGGATGGATAGTAAGTAAGGATTCACTTTCTGAATTTTTCTCTCACAATTTAAGTATTACTGGATTTAATGAAACCGAGAAAAAGGACTTTATTGAATATTGGATTCCAAGATTTTCTGATTATGAATACTATATAATTTATCCACAATATTCACATGTAATTGATAAAATTATTCGACTAAACTTTTCGATAATTCCGGATAATATTTTACGTTTGTTTTATGTAATCAAAGGAACAGATAACAATCAGAATGAACTATCTACTCCAATAATTCCATCTTTCAGTAGGAATGGATTTGTCGTTACGGAATGGGGAGTGATAATAAAATAGGTAAAACATTTAACCAGTTATTCCGCTCCAACTCAATGGTAAGTAGATGATAATAATTTTTGTAAAAGAGCTTGAGTGATTACGTTTGACGGGATCGATTTCAATAAGTTTTTTTTCTGGTGTGTAAGATGGAAAGCGTATGAGTAAAGAGATTTCAAATTCTCAATATGAACAACTAAAGGTACAAATAGGCGAATTGCTTAGGCAAGGCAGGGAGCAAGCCGGCAAAGCAGTTAATACGATTTTAGTTCAAACATATTGGCAAATTGGTCGGTACATAGTAAAGTTTGAGCAAGCTGGTAAAGAAAAAGCCGAATATGGTGCGGAATTATTAACTCGTTTATCAAAAGACCTAACAATGGAATACGGCAAAGGATTCAGCCGTTCCAACATATTTCAAATTCGTCAATTCTATATCAAGTTTCAAAAAATCCAGACACTGTCTGAACAATTGAGCTGGAGCCATTATGTAGAAATAATAAAAGCCGGTTCTGAGTTAGAAATTGGTTTTTATACCAGGCAGTGTGAAAAAGAAAATTGGAGTGTACGCGAATTAAAAAGGCAAATGAAAAGTATGCTTTTTCATCGGCTGGCGTTAAGTAAGGATAAAAAAAGTGTTTTGAAACTTTCTCAAAAAGGTTTGGAGATACAACAACCTTCTGATATCATTAAAGACCCCTACGTTTTGGATTTTTTAAATATCCCGCAAAACTACCGCTATTTAGAAGGCGAATTGGAGGAAAAACTAATTCAAAATCTTAAAAAGTTTCTTTTAGAATTAGGCAAAGGTTTTGCATATATTGGACAGCAGTATAAAATATTAATCGGCAGCCGTCATTTTTTTGTGGACTTGGTCTTTTACCACCGCATTCTAAAATGCTTTGTGCTTTTTGATTTAAAGCGCGGCGAAGTAGATCATGAGGATATCGGTCAAATGAACTTATATCTAAATTATTTTAGAAAGGAGGAGAATACAGAAGGCGACAACGAGCCCATAGGCATTGTTTTAGGCGCTTACAAAGATCACATTTTAGTGGAATATGCCACGGAAAATATTACCAATCAATTATTTGTAAGTAAATATCAGTTGTATTTACCCGATAAAAAAACATTAGCCGGTGAATTAGAAAAATTATTGGAAGAACAGAAAAATGAGCAATAAATTTTTCCCACTCTTTCATTTTTTATCAGTCCTGCCCTTCGAAGTCCGGTATCTGCCGGACGTAGTAGGGTGTAAAAGATGGAAAGCGTTAGGTTGCGCAAGAGTTATTTATGAAAATAAGATATTTTTTGATTATTGCTTTTTTTATTGGGCTTGAAATTAGTCTTTATTCACAGTCCAATACCAATAACGATTATGATGCTCTATATTTTGGTCCCTTAGGTGGTCTTTCTTCCCGGAAGGTTAATGTCTCAAATTATCATCTTTTCTACGGCGTATCTGTTATGTACAATTGGGGGAATAATTTGATCTCACTTTCCTATATTAGGAGCAAAAGTATTTACATTAATTTCGGCAATGACAACAATGAACATGACAATTCTTCCTATCAAAGATTTGAACTTAACTTTGGAAAAGGATTCAGACTTTCAAAAGATCATAAACTTTTCAAAGAAATTTACATGTCCGTTTCAAGTGGTTTAGCTTATAATATTTTTAACTACTTTGAAAATCAGCTTGCTTGGTCTCAAAATAAAGTAAAAAAAATGGATCGTTTGAGTATTCCAATTGGGGTATCCATAAGTAATAGAATTGGGAATCTTTTTTATGTGGGATTCGAATTTAAGCATCATGTTATCCAAAAACTAATCTCCCATGGAGAGTCAAAGTTATTTTTTATGGTAAAGATATTTTAGTTCAACCTAACCAGTTATTCCGATTTAAATCAACGGTTAGTGATAAAAATAAATTTTAAAAAAGAGGCGCTGTGATTACGTTTTGCGGAATCAATTCCAATATTTTTTTATCAGGCCTGACCTTCGAAGTCCGGTATCTGCTGGACGTAGTAGGTGCTGAAAGATAGAAATCGTTATACTACCAAAAATAGGTATTTATATGTTAAATCTTATAATATTACTCTTTCCACTTATCTTCTTAAATATTGCTTGTTCCTCAAGTCATCTTACGAAAGAAGACAATAAATTAATTGATGAAGGCATTAAGTCAAGAGCAGGCAAAGATGATGTTATACTTAAAGTAGACAAAATGCCAGAACCAATTGGTGGTTTAGCCACATTACAAGAAAACATTCAATATCCAGAAAATGCAAGAACAAACAATATTGAAGGAAACGTGATTGTCCAATGCAAAATAACAAAAGACGGGAAAGTACAAGATGTCAAAGTCATTAAGGGCATAGGCTATGGTTGTGATAAAGAAGCAGTACGTGTTGTGAATTCTACCAAATTTAAGCCTGGAGAATATAATAATAAGAAAGTTGATGTAATAACTACAATCCCAATTGTCTTTCAACTCTAATGAAAGTAGTATAACCAGTTATTCCGATTAAAGTCAATAGAAAGTAGATAAAAATAAATTTTAAAAAAGAGGCGCTGTGATTACGTTTTGCGGAATCAATTCCAATATTTTTTTATCAGTCCTGCCCTTCGAAGTCCGGTAGCTGCCGGACGTAGTAGGTGCTGAAAGATAGAAATTGTTATAAGCTACTTGAATTATAAAAATAACAATTAATATATTTTGCAATCCAATTAGATAAAATTTTAGAATAATTTAGTTTTTTCTTAAATTAAAAATATAAACAATAGGTCTTATACACACAATATCGCTGTATAATAACAATAATTATACACATACGTTAGCATCAATGTAAATAAAATCCTGAGTAAACATATAAGGTCACTTATGAATAAATTAATTCTTTATTTTTTTGTTTTGGTTTTTATGAGTTCTTGCACATTTCAAAACAAGGATTCAAGTACGCAAGGCATTAAAGGAGATTGCATTAGCAAAGAAAAATCACTTGAAAGAAAAGTTCAGCTAGAGGAAGGAATTCGTGAGCAAGTGAAGTTTTTGGGAGAGTCGGAAGATTTCAGCTCCATTACAAATAGAATGTCAGAGTATAATATTCCGGCATTATCTCTTACGGTAATAAATCAAGGTAAAATTGAATGGGCAGACATTTATCGAAATGCGAATTTTCCTGAAGAGCATCACCTGATTTGTTCTAGCATTTTCCAGGCAGCATCGTTGTCTAAACCAGTGACCTTTCTTGCGGCATTACGCATGCATTCTGCTGGTAGAATCGATCTGGATAAAAATATCCAGGAATACCTGAAGGATTTTGTATTACCTCAAGGCAAACAAACGGCTGAGAATCCAGTTACGTTCCGCAATATCTTTTCCCATACTTCAGGAATCAATCCTGGTGGATATCAGGGATACGCCAGAAATCTCTCGATGCCCTCTGATCTGGATATTTTAAGGGGTAGTGCTGAGGTCAATTCTCCAGCTATAGAAGTTATCGCACCGCCTAATGAAACACTGGCTTATTCCGGTGGTGGCTACACATTAGCTGAACTAGCTCTTCAAGACATATTCAATGATGAGTTCTCGAACATCATGCAAAAATGGATTCTTGAACCCGCTGGAATGAAAAACTCTGAGTTCACACAACCATTATACGCCTCGGATTCTCTTCTGGTAGCCAAAGGTCATACTAAATCAGGAGAGGTAATAGAAGGTGGATGGAGAAACTATCCAGAGCAAGCTGCGGCGGGGCTTTGGAGCAACTCTATTGATTTGGCTAAATTTCTAATTGAAATTTATAAAGCGTATCAAGGCAATAGCTCGATATTTTCACGATTTGGTATTAAATCGATAATAAACCACGAACGAGACGGCCATGCTTATGGATTCCTATTGAACCGTTCTGGTGATGATATTTCAATCACTCACTATGGAGGCAACGCTGGTTATCGTACGGGTATGACAATAAGCCTTACGAGCGGAAATGGATTGGTCTATTTGATTAATTCAGATAATGGAGGGGCCTTGGGGAACGAATTACTTTTATCAGCCTCACAGGTATATAACTGGAAGCAGTTTAAGCAAACAAATGTTCAGCGGAAACAAGTAGAGCCAGAAGTTTTAAAGGAGTTATCAGGTAAATACAAGTGGAACAATCAAATAGATCTTTCAATCACATTTGATGAAAGCAATAATATAGTTTCACTCTATTTCCCTAATGGAGACGAGTATAAGCTTGTACCTACTATTGGCGAAGAACTTGATTTCATTCACCCAAATACTGGTGTCAAAGTTTCTTTTTTAAAGAAGGATGACTTCCAGTCTTTCACCCTCTATGGTCAAACCGCTGTTAAGTTGAACACAGATGTTAACAAAAAATAAACAGTATTAAAACGACTGTTTATTTGGGTCCTTAAATATGAAAAAAATATTAGTAGTCGCTTATAACCAGTTATTCCGATTAAAGTCAATAGAAAGTAGATAGAAATAAATTTTGTAAAAGAGGCATAAGGATGCCACAAGCTGGCGGGATCGATTCTAAAAAGTTACAAAGTGCTTTTTTCTTATATAACTTTGGTATTCATTAAATGGACTCCTTATTTTTTTTGTGAGAAACTAAAATAAAGTTTGGAGAAAAATGGCACACTATAAATATGATCTGTAATTGCATTTTTTTTCAGGCCTGCCCTTCGAAGTCCGGTATCTGCAGGACGTAGTAGGGGGTGAAAGATAGAAATCGTTATGTGCTCAAAAAAATCTAAAGGTCAAAAGATGGATCAAATAGTACTTTCCGATAAAGATCAATTCCCAACAGAAGAAATTATATTTTCACATATTCAGAACACCTTACCCCCCGCAAAATGAAAGTGCAGTGGTTTTGAAAATTAAGCGTAAATTTGTACCCGGAAATATTGTGTGAGTTTCATTTAATAATTCGGCCAATCGTTTTGCCGCTCTGTTAAACCTAGGAG
>JAIPBB010000034.1 GCA_021739805.1 Saprospiraceae bacterium
TACCGGAGCCTGTTGTCCCACTATGAACTAACATCATATACACTGAGCCTGTTGAAGGATTACGAGTCCATCCGCTTGGTAAATTTCCGGGATTAGATGGTGAACCTGAGCCAAGAGTTGCAGTTTCAAAATCCTCAAAATATGGAAAATTTGTTATAGGTGTCGAACATCCTGAAGGTGGTGGAGATGTGTAAATAACAAACTGATTACAACCTATCGCAGGTTCTGTTGCCACATTTTGTCCTGCTGAAGCATCAATTGCATAAATAGAATAACAGAAAGTATCAGAAAGATTAAATGGACCATTGAGAGTATCAATTCTTGCAAAGAAAATATTAGCACTTGAATTTGTCATTCCAATAGTGTCGGGAGTGCCATTATTATAATTATAAATTAGCATAGCTGTATCTATTCCTGAAACATCGGTAATAGTGGCGTAAATATCATAAGGTCCTGTATGATAAACAGAATCTATGAGTACGGGTTGATTTAAAGAAATAGTTGGAGGGATTAGCTCAGAAAAAGATGCCAACACTTCTATATCATCAATTAACCATCCATAATTTAGCATTGGACCATTGTTAGTGCCATCTCTGAGTGAAAATCTGACTTTGACCTGTGATGAATTTGCAGCAATAGATGATATATCAAATTGTTCAACTTTCCACCATGAGTTTGTCGGTATAGCATTATTAGTATTTGGCAACCACGAAGAATAAGATGTTGAAGCAAATTTATTTCCCTGACCTCCAAATTGACCTGTTCCCAAATAATGAGTTCCGGTTAATTTAGTCCATGTTGAACCATTATTATTTGATACAAAGATTTCGGCTGCATCAAAAAACTCAATCTTACATATATGTGAAAAGCTCAACATTACATTTGAGTTTCCAAGAGTGCTAAATGCATCTGTTGTTAAAAATGTAGTATCGCTGAGAGATACACTACACGAATCTGAACGTAATCCCTGTGATGCAAGTGTCGTGGAAATAGCCCACTGATTAACAGCAAAACCAACTGAATCCATACTTACACTGTCAGCTAATGAGTTTAACTCAAAGTTTTCGTGATAAACAATTGTTTGCGATATAACAAGAGATGAAACAAACAATATGCAAATTAACAATATGCTTTTTTTCATAATTGATTAGTTTAAAAGAACATAATACACTGGATAAGCAAAGTTAGCAAAACAAATATTAAATCCAAACCAACACCTATAATTTAGAATACAATTTATCTAATAGATTGACAACAAAATTATCAAGCCATGATTTTTAGCCATAAATTCTTTATATCCAGAATAATTTGAGAAAATCAAATGCTGTAGAATCATATTTGCTTTTGCCTACTGCCTATTTGCCTACTGCCTACTTATCACCATTTTCTTAACCAATCTCCTGCCTTCAAAAATTACTGAATAGTAATAAATTCCGGCAGATAAATCTCCAACTGAAAGTTCAATATTATGTGTTCCAGGCAAAACTGATTTTTCCTGAAACTGCATTATTTGCCCAAAAACATTAATCAATTCAAAACGCATTTCTCCTGCTTTTGAAACTGTATAAGAAATTTGTGTTTTTCCCGAAGTTGGATTTGGTATGTTTTGGTTTAGGATAAATCCACTACTTTCGATTTCAGAAAAACCCCATGGAGGTGGTGGAGGTGGACAGCAATGACCTCCAATAATGGATTTACAAATTGAATCGTTTGAGTGATTCAAATCTCCAATGTATTCAGTTCCTGCACAGAATGTAAATGTTCCTATCGGTGGATTTGCATTAATAAAAGTAAACAGAACTGAATCATTTGGATTTAGACTTCCTGTCCATGTTTGGGTCTTTTTAACCCATCCATTTAAATGATAGAAAACATCAGTACTGCTAACAGTATTCAAACCATAGTTCTTAATCCAAACTTTTACTTTACAATTTAAAGTATCAATAGGCTCTTCAATCATAGCTAGTCCAACATCATAAGCAGCCGGTGTTGCTACTATATTTTTACATAATGTATCATTACTAGTGACAGAAGGTACTGGAGTTGCAATCCAGACGCATAAGCTATAATTAGTTGCTGGTGAAATATATGTGGTTGAAAAAGTGAAGTTTGTTGTTAAATTGGGATCTATAGTCCCAGACAAATTTTCACTCACTATCGAATTATTATTAATTTGATAATTTAGTGTGACCGGATAAGTTGAGTAAAAAGTGTCAATACCAAAATTCTTAATTGTAATCTCAACTGTTTGTAAAGAACCACTCAGGGTTGTGTCATTAGGAGTTTTTATTTCAGTTATCCCAAGGTCAATTTGTGACATAACTATTGTTGAAACAAAAACTAGGATTATGAATAATAAAGTTTTTTTCATGGCTTTAAATTTTATTTATTATTGGATATGAACGAAATATTAAAATGTATTTTAATTACTAATCACCATTTTCTTAACCAACCTCCTACCTTCAAACATCACAGAATAGTAATAAACTCCGGCAGCTAAATCTCCAACAAAAAGCTCAATTGTATGTGTTCCTGGCATAACTGATTTTTCCTGAAACTGCATTATTTGGCCAAGAACATTAATCAATTCAAAACGCATTTCTCCTGCTTTTGAAACTGTATAAGAAATTTGAGTTTTTCCTGATGTTGGATTTGGGATGTTTTGGTTTAAGATAAATTCATCAAATTCCATATCTGCCAAACCTATGTCACATGGATTACACACAACTCCCTTACAAAGGGAATCATTGGTGGGATTTACATCCCCGGGATAATGAGTACCTGCACAGAACCACATCGCTCCATATGGGGGAGAAGGTGTCAGAAAAGTAAATTGTACTGAATCATTCGGATTTAAAGTTCCAGTCCATGTTTGGGTGTGTTTATTCAATCCATTTAAATTCCACCAAACATCAACACTGCTAACAGAATTCAAACCATAGTTTTTTATCCAAACAATTACTTCACATCTCAAAGTATCATCAGGTTTTTCAATATAACATACTCCAACATCTATATTTTGCGATTTAACTGAAAATGAAACTAAAATTAGAATAATGAATAATAGTGTTTTTTTCATAGCTTTAAATTTTATTTATAATTGGAAATGAACGAAATATTAAAATGTATTTATTTTGTGTCTGCAAGAAAACCCAACCAATTTTGATTTTCAGTGAGTTTTTCCCCTAACCCTAAAGGGTGAACTCACTGAAAATCAGCTCACCCTTTAGACGGGGAAAGGCTGATTTTCTTGCATACATTATTTACTTATCACCATTTTCTTAACCAACCTCCTACCTTCAAATATTACAGAATAGTAATAAACTCCTGCTGGTAAATCTCCAACAAAAAGCTCATTATTATGTGTTCCTGGCATAACTGATTTTTCCTGAAACTGCATTATTTGCCCAAAAACATTAATCAATTCAAAACGCATTTCTCCTGCTTTTGAAATTGTATAAGAAATTTGGGTAGTTCCTGTTGTTGGATTTGGAATGTTTTGGTTTAGGATAAACTTATTAATTTCAGATTCATTTATACTCGTATATAATGAACAATGCTTAACAACAATAGGTTTACAAATAGAATCATTTATTTGATTTAAATCCCCTCCGTAGTCCACTCCTACACACAAATATAAATGTGGTACCATAGGATAGTTCCAATCTTCAGTGTAACTATACAAAACAGAATCATTTGGCAGTAGTGTTCCAGTCCATGTTCGGATATGCTTTCCAACTCCATTAAAATTATGATATACATCTGCAAATGTGATAGTATCTAAACCATAATTCTTAATCCACACTTTTATATAACATTCCAGAGTATCAATTGGTTCTTCAATATTAGATATCCCAGCATCATAAGCTGCCGGGGTAACTGCAAGATTTTTACATACTGTATCATTATAAGTGTAAGTAGGGTTAATTCCCGTTGCCCATGCACATAATGAATAACCGCTACCTGGAGATGAATAAGTTGTTGTAAATGTATAATTAACTGATGAGTCGGGAGGAAGACTACCAGTCCATGTTTCATGAGTAGTAGTGTAATTATTAATTTGATAATGAACCGGAATCATGGTCAAAATACCTGCCCCATAATTCTTAACAGTTATCACAACACTATCAAAAGATGCAATTTGAGTTGATAAAGAAGGATGTAGAATTGCAGTAACACCCGGGTCATCAGGCATCTTAGGAGTTGTAATTTCAAAATCATCAATTGCCCAACCATCAAAGTTATTGATTGAAGAATCTGATTGAAATATAAACCTAAATTGAGCAGGATTTGATATTCCTGATATTCCTGGTACTGATAATGTATCAAACTTATATGATGATCGTACCCATCCATTACTATTACCACTCCAATAAGCTGTACTACTTCCAGTATTATACCAATTAACTCCATTAGGATCATTAATAATTCCCATATTAGTCCAGGATCCTACAACATTTGAATATTGGATTCTACCTCCATCTGAATTAGATTGTGTATTATAATTATGCCAGAATATAAAAGAATCTGGAGGAACTCCAATAAAATCAAACTTAGGACTATATAAATAATTCAAACTATTATTGTCATAAGTTGAGTCTAAATCAATCATCCATACATTTACGGGACTATGTGCTGTAGTAATATTTGTAGCAGATGGAATTCCTCTTTCCCATTGATTTACCAATGTATCGGCAAGCCAATAATCAACTCCTTCAAAATTATCAACATAAGGTGCATTTGTAATTACATCAACATATGAATTTATACATGTTTGGTCATTAAATGTATTACTATCACCAGCTAAAGTGGTATAAGCACAAATTGAATTTTGCCCTACCGGCAAAGTAATTAGAGGGAAAACAACATTCGTTGAATCTCCTGATAGCAACAAACCTGACCATGTCATAATTACAGGAACACCATTGTTTAATTCGTAATTCACGGATATAGAAGTTATCGAATCAGTTCCAAAATTCTTAACTATGACTTCAACTGTTGTATAGGGGCTTAATGCTATTGTCGTTGGTTGAACTATTTCAACTACGCCAACATCAATAGTTTGAGATGAAACGTATGATGAAATAAAAACCAAAATAACGAATAATAAAGTTTTTTTCATGGCTTTAAATTTTATTTATAATTGGATATGAACGACTAAATAAAAACATGATTTTTCCGCTAAAATCATTTTCTAATAAGACACACAATATTAAATAAGGTTGCATATAATATTAAAATAAAACTCATATCTTAATACCTTAGCAGAAGGAAGGAAAAATTAAAGTCGCCATGATTAATCAAGGCGACTTCTGAAATAATATTCAGTGGAACAAAATAATCCACCATAATACCCAACTAATAGACACAACATATTTTAAAATGGTTGCATACACAATGATAAAAACAACCTAACAAAAATATGGAGAAATAATAAAATTCTAAATTTGAATATAAAGTTCTGAAATTCTGATTGTATAAAAAAGAGCCAAAATCCGAAAATCAGACTTTGGCTCTTCAATCATTATATTAAACAGCTTCTTTTATTTACTTATCACCATTTTCTTCACTAACCTTTTACCCTCAAATAATACTGAATAGTAATAAACTCCTGCCGGTAGATCGCCTACAAAAAGTTCGATGCTGTGCTGACCTGCCATAACTGTTTGTTCTTGTGTTTGCATTGTTTGTCCAAGAACATTAATCAAGTCAAATCGCATTGTGCCTGAAATAGGAACTATATAAGTAATTCGGGTAATTCCTGTAGTTGGATTTGGTATGTTCTGTCCTAAAATAAATTCGCCATTTTCGATCTCATATAAACCATAAGGGTCACATACTCCGCCAATAATGGATTTACATAATGAATCGTTTGAATGATTCATATCTCCGCTTAATTTAGTTCCGGCACAGAAACCAAATGATCCTAAAGGTGGATTTGCATTTATGAATGTAAAGAGCACTGAATCATTTGGATTTAAAGTTCCTGTCCATGTTTGGGTCTTTTTATTCATTCCATTCAAGTGATAGAAAACATCTGTACTTGTAACTACATTAACTCCATAGTTCTTAATCCAGACTATTACTTTACATTTGAGTGTATCAATAGGTGATACTATTTTACAAACTCCAACGTCATATGCTGCCGCTGTTACATTGATGTTTTTGCATATTGTGTCATTGTATGTGTAAGTTGGATTTACTCCTGTTGTCCAGGCACATAAAGAGTAATTATTACTTGGAGAAGTATAAGTAGTTGCAAATGTATAGTTAGCTGTTGCACCCGGAAGTAATGAACCAGTCCATGTTGCATTAACTGTGGCAAGGTTTCCTACCTTATAATGAACAGGTATAGTCGATAATGCGTTTAATCCATAGTTCTTTATAGTAATTGAAACTGTTACAGGAGAACCTATTTGGGTAGTATTTGCCGGAGTAATAATTGTTGTAACACCCGGATCATTAGGCATCATAGGAGTTGTAATTTCAAAATCATCAATTGCCCAGCCATCAAAATTATTTATAGTGGCATCAGATTGAAAAACAAATCTAAATTGTGCAGGATTTGCAAAATTTGTTATGGCTGATAGTTTATATGATGATTTTACCCATCCGTTACTGTTGCCGTCCCAGGTTGGTACACCGCCATAAGTATTATTATACCAGTTTACACCATTTGTATCATTTTCGTCTCCCATATTAAGCCAGCCTCCAGTGGTGGTTTTATATTGGAGTCTTCCTCCATCACCATTTGCCTGGGTATTATAATAATGCCAGAACTTAAGTGAATCAGGTTGTACAGCCATAAAATCGAATTTTGGTGAATACAAATAGTCGAAACTACTATGGGCATAATTAGAATCCAAATCAATCATCCAAACATTATTCGGACTATGAGCTGAAGTAATAACTGTTGCTGATGGAATTCCTCTCTCCCATTGATTTACCAATGTATCATTCAACCAAAAATCTGTTCCTTCAAAATTATCGAAATAAGGTGCAGTTGTGATTAATTGAACAAAAGAAGTAATACATTTCTGATCGTTAAATGTATTACTGTCTAATGGTAATGAGGTGTAAACACAAATTGTGTTTTGTCCTGTTGGCAAAGTAATAGTTGGGAAAGTAACTGTTGCTGAATCACCCGTTAATAATGAGCCTGTCCATGTTATTGTTACAGGAGTATTTGTGTTTAAAACATAAGAGACAGGAACACTTGTTATTGGGTCGGTTCCATAATTCATAATAATAGCCTGAACCTGTGTTGATGGGTTTGTGGCAATTGTCTTAGGTTTAAGTATATCAACTACACCAGCATCATGTGCTATTAATGGTGCAATCATAACACTATAATCCTCAGTTTCACCCCAGGTATAAGTCCCACATGGAGTTACGGAAGTAGCTGAGCCAGATTCTACTGCAACAACTCTCATTACAGTCAATCCATTTAGAGCGGATAATGGAACATTTACTGTTCCCGTAAGAGTTTGTAATCCTGTATATGCACCACCAAAGGCTATTTCAGCAGGTTCGGTAAATACTCCATCCCTATTATAATCAATATATACTTCACAATATCCGGAGTATGAACTACCACTAAATACAATATCTATTGAAATAGGATAAGATGTAGTGGGTGCAATCATTGCAGGTGTTGTATTGGTATAGTCTGTGTACATTGCATTATAGGGAGTTGGTGAAGTATTATTAATACCGGCAAATGTTACTTTTCCAATATCATCATCAGCTGTGCTTGTAGCTGTGGAGATACAATAATTAGGTAACTTATTCTGAACACTTTTCCAAGTTGTGTCATTTTGATGTGTCGAATCACATGTTAATGATGTATAAGCCTTCAAATTATAAGTTTGCCCTACAATTCCGAGATTAGCAGGAGTGCTAAATGTATGTATAAGACTAGTGTTCGATAAAAGTATAGAAGTTATAGTATCAGTCACTACTGGATTGTTGTTCACCTGATAACTAACTGTAAAATTAGATTGAGAGGCAGTTCCATAGTTCTTAATTTTAACCTGAACATTTTCTGAAGAAGTTAAATTTATTGCCGAAACCGGTTGACTGATTTCAAATACACCAACATCACAAGATGAAGGTGCAGATACATTTACTATAACAGGAACTCGAATACTGGAACATCCAACTAGTGCTTCAAAGATTTCAATCTCCCTGAAATTAACATTTGAACTTTGAGAGCCTCCTACAGTCATATCAATTATTCTTACTCGTGATGATGTGGCTATTGGGAAAGTTATATCATAGAAACAAACTCCTGTAGCTTGTGTAAATGTATGGTGATTTACCCATGCTGAGCCATTCCAAATTTGGATAGTACCTCCAGTTAGAAAACGTGTAGTGGATGAACCCACATGAATAGTCATTTTGTTAAAGGATTTTGCAGTAGGCCAGATAAAAGTTACATTTACAGAAGAACCGGGGTTGCTTGCTGAGGATGTAATCCACATTTGTTGTGATCCACAAGTGCCGAAATTCAAATCATTAAGTGTACTACAAGCACCAGTATTACAGGCCGGGGAAGCACTAGCTACTGCCAATGGTGCAATATTGACGTTTCCGGTACCGGTATTTACCTGACCTGCCTGCACGTAAAATGTGTCAGCAAGATACATAAGAGATGTTGTATAATTAGCTCCTGTGTCCAAAATTATAGATGTTGTATCATCTGCAAACCATGTTAATTGATCTGGTGAAGAAGCACTTAATATTGCTGATGTAGCATAAGGGACAGTCACAGGTGATGTAACTGTTGGTGGTGCCGGAATATGTAATGATTCAACATCTGTATAAGCTGTATCATTATATGATACATTATCCCCTGTTAGATTTACCCAGGCTACAACATCAAATATTGAATCTGTTGTTGTAACTGCAAAATTTGCTAAGGTATTAAATACAAATAAAGCACTATCACCCGGATTTATTGTTAATGTCATATTCTCGTTAACTATTGTGGATATTCCATCAAGTTGATAATGTGCTGTTATTGTATCTATAACAGAGCCATTGATTGTATCTACACCTATGTTCTTTATCCAAATCATCACTGTATCAAATCCTAAACCGCATCCTTCTTTTATATCTTCTATTCGTGTTACATAAGCATCTTTTAATGGTATTCCAAAGAATGATTTACACTTATTATCATTAAAAGTATTTGTATCACCAGTAAGAACTGTATATGCACAAATTGTTGAATTTCCAGCAGGAGAAATCATTGGTGTAAGAATAATTGTATCACTATTAGATGGTGCTAATGTACCTGTGTAGGCAGTTGTAACCGCTGTACCACCATTTACCATATAATCAACATTCATTGAAGTAATTGTATCAGTACCATAATTTTTCACAACTACCTGAACAGGAGTTGATGCAGCTTCGTTTGTTATTGTACCGGGCGAAATAATTTCTGTTACACCGGCATCATTAGGTATCAACGGCATAATAAATGCCATATAATCTTCCACTTCACCCCAGGTAAATGTGCCACAAGGACCAGTATTGGCTTGTGTTCCCGACTCTCTGAAAGCAACTCTTATTCCTGTTGCTACTCCAGTGCTTGCTGTTTGAGGAACTGTAATAGTTCCCGTAACAGTATTAGAAGATGATGTTGCTGAACTAAAAGCAATTTCAGTTGTAGGACTATATATTCCATCATGGTTATAATCAATAAACACATTTACCCAGCAACTATAAGAACTAGTATATACCGCATAATCAGATGTTATTGAAACATTATAAGTCTGACCCGGTGAAAGTATTGCTGGAGGTAAGCTTGTAAAATCTGAGTACATTGTTCCCGCAGCCGGAACTGTTGATGTGTTATTAAGATTTGCTATAGTAACATTAGTTAAATCCTCGTAACTTCCCGATGTTGCAGAACATGTGCAATAGACAATCATTTTATTTTCAACTTGTGTTATTGAGGTATCGTTCATAAATGTACTGTCAAGTGGAAGCATAGTATATGCTTTTACATTATAAATTTTATAAACTGACATATTAGCCGGTACTGCAAATGTGAATAATGCTGAATCTCCTGAATAAAGAACATTAGTAAATGTATCAACAACAGGCGGAAGGTTATCAATTTTATAAGCAAGTGGGAAGTTGTATATTGAATCCGTTCCGGTATTCATTACCATTACCTGGACTGTTTCATTACTGGTAAGGTCAAAGTCAGTTACAGGTGTATGAATTGATTTTATTCCTGCATCAAACTGTGGTGGTGCAGTAACATTCACTGTAAGTGGAACTCTTGTACTAGGACAACCGCTTGAAGCAGCATACAATACCATATTTGGTCGTTGATTAAAAGTTGAACCAGCTGCCGGAGCAGAACAAACTGTTGAATTGTCTGTATGATATTCGTGTGTTGCTGCAAAAGAAGTACTTGTTTGATTTACCGATGCATTTCCATTTGATGGATAACTTGTATTATTAAAACAAGTTTCAATAATTAAATTGCTTGTTCCATCCCAATTAAATGATGTTGTAAAAGTATGAGTATTCCATCCTGTTACAGGTTGATAAGATGGATTTAGATATACAGATGTCATTCCTGACTCCCATGTTGTTGTTAATGCAGTTAAAGAAGTGTTTTTAAGTTTAATTTCATAATTCGTTAATCCGGGGCATGCATTAACATTTGACACATCAAAAGCAACAGATTTAACATCACCGGCTGTCATTCCCATTGCTGATAATTCAGATGCTAAAATTAAAAACTGGTTTTTACTACCATAATAATAATTGCCATAGGGAGTTGGATAACCTGTTGAAGTATTAGTAACTGTTCCTGTACCTATAGTATAAGAGCCACTACTTCCGGCTTTTGATTCAACATAATAAGTTGTTGTATCATATAATATTGGTGTTGTAAAATATGAACCCATATATATATAATTTGTATCAACAGGAGTATTATACCAATATAAAGTATCATTTGAAATTCCTGTTAAAGTAACAATTGACCCATAAGGAATAACTGTATCACTTACGATTGGAGCTGGAGGTGTGTATAATGCTTCAATTAATCCACTGACTAAAGTATCATTAATAGCATAAACATCCTGGGGATGAGCTACATAAGCTGTAATCGTATAAGTTGTATCATTTAGCATTGTTGAAAGATTAGCTGTTGTGCTAAATGTATAGCTTACTGTATCACCCGGAGCTATAGTATCAGGTACTATTTCCTGGGTTATATAACTATTGTTGTCAATTTTATAACTTACAAAAATACTATCTGTTGCTGCAACAAATCCCTGATTGTATATATCAATAGTAACTTGTTCTGTATTTGACATATTACATCCAGAATTAGTGGTTATAGCAGATATGCCAAGTTCAACAGTTGGAATATTAATTACATTCACATTCAAAGGCACTCTATTACTCTCGCAACTACCACCACCTTGTGAATAAAAAATTCTTCCATTCCATACTCTGGGAGTATTCGTTTGATTGAAATAAGAACCACCGTGATATCCTTCAAATTTCATATTAGCATCCTGATATATTTCGTTTGTTCCAGTACCATTGGTATATCTAATTGAACCAGAAACATAAGAAATATGAATGCCATATGTTTGACCTGCAGGTATTGTCAATCCTCCGACAGGCAATCGTGTTGGATTACCCTGTCCGGCACTTATAACATTATATGAGCCTAATTGCGTCCAACCAACATTACTGCTAGTATGTCCAATATAAGTACCAGGTCTATACCAAACCTCAACTAAGGCACTTGATGTACCGTTCATATAAAAACTATCTATAGTGATAGTAGTAAATGCAGTAATATCAAACATATTACCTGCAGAACCATTATTGTCAACAAATGTTGTTGTAAGACTATCAGCAGAAGCAGACCCACCAACAGCAACCCAATAAGTTGTAGTATCATACAATACAGGTGTATTGTAAAACTCTCCTGTATGTAATGCTACTGAGCTAGTATCATATTGATACCAATAAAAGACTGAATCAACATGTTGTGCTGTTAGAGTTACAGAATCACCATAATTAATCGAAGTATCAGTGGTTACAGGAGATGGGGGTAAATAGCCTGAAAATACACTTAAATAAGCTGTATCATTATAATGAACCGGGTCAGTAGAAAGATCAACCCACGCTTTAAATTCATAAGTTGAATCTATCATTAAAGCAAAAACATCAAGATTAGCTGTTGTAGTAAAAGAATAATCTAAAGTGTCTCCTGTCAGAATTGTGCTGGATACACTTTCTGTTACCGTAAGATTGTTATTTATCTTATAACTTGCTGTGAATCCACCATTAACTGTTGCACTTCCAAGGTTTTTAATTCTTATGGTAACAACTTCGTTAGTATCTAATCCGCATCCATCGATCGGTGTAAGTATTTCAAGAGTTGCAATATCATAAGGTGATGGAGCAAATTCATCAGCTCCTATGTCAGGAGTAGTTGCATTTCTTAAATCTCCATCAATATCATCAATAACTCCTGCAATTGGTATTGCTGTTCCGTTTAACAGATTATTGGTTGTGTGAAGGTCAATAGCAGATGAAAAATAAGGATTTATTGTGATGGAGTGAGTTTCTTCTGCTGTTTTTGTTTTCCATGTAGCAAGATCAGTTACAGCTGCTCCGAGATAAGCAAATGTTCCTGTTCCCGGATTATAAATATCATTGTAATCAACAAAAAATTTGCTTGTATCAACCCCAGTAACATAATAAGTGTAACCATTGGCTTCGTTACTAAATATATTGTTTACAATATTAATATTATCAGACAAACCGGCAGTTGCATCAAACAAGCACATTGAAACAGCATTTGTTTGGTTTCCGGTAATATTTATGGTATTATAATAATAATTGATATTTTTTGATTCATTATTTAAAATACCGGCAGTTATTGTAGTAGCGGTTGATAAACCATTAATGAGTATAAAGTTGTTTGCAACTAATCCTGAATTTGTTGAAGACATGCAAATATCACATTGACTCATCCTGATTCCATATGCAATTTGTGTATTTGTAGCTTTGATATTGTTTTTAACTATTAATGGTGAACCTGACAAAGAATTTCCTGCAATTCCAGTATAAGCATTATGATTAGAATTTGTTTCAATCAGGTTTTCTTTTACTTGAGGAGAAAATAAGTTCGTCATTATAATTCCGGATGCAAGATGATTCATCAGAATATTATTATTTATTTGAACGCCTGTAGCTTTAGTACTACAAGTGCTTTTCCCGCTAAGTTCAATGGCTATTGACCCATACTCAAACCTATTATTCAGTATGGTAATATTGTTTCCAATAGAATCAGATGTGTAAATTAAGGCTGCATCTTCATCAGTTATTGAAGTTGACATTCCAATTATTCTGTTGTTTAAAAAATGAACATTTTCAGCAGAATTTCCAATTTCAATAACTTTTGACAATAAACTATCCGTAGCGGCAAATGTCATATCCATAAAGCTTATATTACTTGTCCCGTTTAGCTTCAAAGTGTAATTACCGCTTGCAGGTGAAGCATTATTTGTCAGAATAACATCCGTACTATCACCCGAAGCTGATTTAAAAGTTATGGTGTTTGTTGCTGATGAACCTGACACAAAAGGTAGTTCAATTTGCTCATTATAAGTTCCGGATGCCACAGTAAAGGTAACAGGACCACTTATACCACATTGGTCTAATCCCAATGCTGCTGCTGAGAAATTAGCAAAATCAGGATTAGTTCCACCGATAGTATAATTCCCACTTAATAAAGAACTACAGGCATAAAAACTCACATAAGCTGTATCATTTCCAGAATTATAATCTGCTGTATCGTTAGGGTCAACAGTCCAGATTTTTAATGAATGAGCTCCAACTCCCAGATTTAAAGTATCTAAAATTATGTCGGCAGTTACAGAATCCTTCCACAGTGTATCGTAATTGGTTGCAAGAAATGTATAAGGTGCTTGCAAGACATTGTCTAATTCCCAATTTACAGTTGCTTTAACAACACTGTCATTACCATAGTTTTTAATATTGAATTTAACTTCAAAATCCTGATTTGCTAAAACACCTCCGGTTGGGTTAGTGATTTGATAGGCTCCTATATCTAAATCTAAAGATAGCACACCTGAAACAACAAATTGCATATTTGGTCGCTGATTAGCTGTTTGACCTAAACCAGGGGCAGTACAATTAGTAGCGACATCCCCATAGACATAATGTGTTGAAGGGTATGTTGTTGCTGATTGCACCATTGATGCATTTTGAAGATATGATGAATTATTGAAGCAGGTTTCAATAATCAAATTACTAACTCCATCCCAATTAAATGGGGTTTGAAATTGGTGTGTATTCCAACCTGTGACAGGTTGATATGCTGTATTTGTATAAACAGTTGTTAATCCCGATTCCCATGTTGTTGTAATTGCACTTAAATTTGTTGATTTTATTTTGATTTCAAAATTCTGAAGTGCAGGACAGGTATTTACAGCACTAACATCAAAAGCTAAAGATTCAATCTGACCTCCGGTCATATTAATAGCGGCCATTTCTGCTGCTGTAATTAACATTTGGTGTTTGGATCCCCACCAATAATTACCGTATGGTGCCGGATAACCTGTTGATGTATTAACAACTGTTCCTGTTCCAACTGTGAATGTTCCTCCTGAACTATATTTGCAATAAAAACTTTTAGTAGCTGTAGAATCCATATTATGAGCCGCAGAAGCATCAATTGCTTTCACATAATATTGAATAGTTTTCCCAAAACCAAAAAATGGAATATTAGCTGCAAAAGTATCCGGAGTTAAAATTGACATTCCTATAGTATCTTTAAAACCTGTGCTTACAGTGTAAATTAACATTGCTGTATCTATTCCTGAAGCATCAGTGATTTTTGTTTTAATCTCGTAAGGTCCTGTAGAATAAACTGTATCCTGTACTATTGGTGGAATTAATGTTAATGCTGGTGGAATTAATTCTGAAAATGACGCTGTGACTTTTATGTTGTCCAAAAGCCAACCATAAGTACCGACTGCACCGGTATTATTGGCATCACCTAATACAAATCTAATTTTAACCTGTGCAGCATTGCTGATATATGTTGACAAATCAAAAGTTTCATGCTTCCACCATGAATTTGTCGGGACAGCACTATTAGTACCAGGCACCCAAAGAGAATAAGAAGTAGAAGCAAACTTATAGCCTATTGAGTTGAAGGCTCCTAATCCGTTATAACCAGAAGTAACCCTTGTCCAGCTAGTTCCATTATTATTGGAAACTTCAATAAATGCAGCATCAAAAAACTCAATTTTACATATTTGGTCAAACTCTAAATATACAGAGGTATTACCTGTTGTGCTAAAAGTATTTGATGTTAAGTACAAACTATCACTTAGTGCTACACAAGCAGAATCTGCACGTGTTCCACTAACAGCTAACTGGGTCGTAATTCCCCATGATGTTGTGCCGGTTGAACTTGAGGTAACATGACTTCCATAAGGTATGGTGTCGAAGTTTTCTTGAAATATTACAGCTTGGCTAAACAAAGCAGTAACACTAAATAATGCTAAAATAAAAAGTACAGTTTTTTTCATGATTGGATTTGGGTTTATTTTAATATTAGGTTTATAGATATTTCTAAATTGAGTATTAAATGGAATCATATACAAATTTAGTATTAATAAAGAAGTAAATTTCATAAAATAATCTTTAATACGAAAACTATTTAAGTTAAATTTTAATTTACCTTAATTATCCTTAAATGTATTAAGACAAAAAAACAAAATAAACAACACTTATTCAAGACAATAATTAAAGAAAATAGTTGCATAAGAAGATAAATTTAACAAACAAATTTTTTAGTAGAAATTATCAACTTAACAGCCAGATTCTAAACATAATAAATTCTCTTTATTAATGATTCGAAAAAAGAACAAATATTAAATTACTATCTGGAAAATTAGTTTTTCAACAAGCTACACCTAAGGTTAAATATTACAAAATATATTTTATAGATTCAATAAAAGGTTAAAAGTTGCATTGAAAATAACTAATTTTAGTTTAAAACACATTTAATTCAATCTCAGAAAATTATGAGTGTAATTGAATATATAATAATCGACAAGAAACAATACTATTAACTTAGCCGAAAATTTATTCAATCAATATTTACATTATTGATGTAAATTTGTAGCTAAGATCAAAAATCAAATTTACTTTCACAATGACAGTTTTAGATGTTGATGAGGAAAAAAAGGATATACTGAAAAGGTATAGGAATCTTCTTAAAGTTTGCAGACCAAAAACAAATAAAGAAGACAAAAAGCTTATCAGGAAGGCTTTTCATATTGCAGCAGAAGCACATAAAGATATGAGACGCAAAAGTGGTGAACCATATATTATTCACCCACTTGAAGTTGCTTATATTGCTGTTGCAGAAATAGGACTTGGCACAACATCGGTGATATGTGCTTTACTTCATGATGTTGTTGAAGACACAGATTATTCTTTAGCTGATATTGAAGACCTTTTTGGTAAAAAAGTAGCCCAGATAATTGATGGACTAACAAAAATTTCCGGCATTTTCGACCATACTACTTCATCAATTCAAGCAGAAAACTTTAGGAAAATATTGCTAACTCTATCAGAAGATGTGCGGGTAATTTTAATAAAACTTGCCGATCGTATGCACAATATGCGGACTTTAGATTCTATGACTGAAGAAAAGAAACTAAAAATTGCTTCAGAAACCGTTTATTTATACGCTCCACTTTCTCATCGTCTTGGCTTATATGCAATAAAAAGCGAATTAGAAGATTTGGCATTAAAATACACTGAGCCAGAGATTTTCAAAACTATCACACGAAAGATTATTGAAACAGAACTTGAAAGAAAGCGGTTTATATATAAATTTCTATTACCAATAAAGAAAGAACTTAACCAGCAAGGAATAAATTACAAGATAATCCACCGAACAAAATCAGTTAATTCCATATGGAATAAAATGAAAAAGAAGGAAATTCCATTCGAGGAAGTTTATGACCTTTTTGCTATCAGAATTATAATTGAATCTCCATTAGAAAATGAAAAAGCTGATTGCTGGAAAGTTTATTCTATAGTAACAAACCATTATCATCCAAAACAAAACAGGCTTAGAGATTGGATTTCAATTCCTAAAGCAAATGGATATGAATCCTTACACACAACAGTCATGAGTCGAACCGGGAAATGGGTTGAAATTCAAATTCGCACTACCCGTATGGATGAAATTGCTGAAAAAGGTTATGCCGCACATTGGAAATACAAAAACGAAAATGATGCAGATAGTGGATTAGATGAGTGGTTATCTCGCATAAGTGAAATACTTCAAAGTCCAGAATCGGAAGATGCTCTTGATTTTCTTGATGATTTCAAGCTAAATTTATTTTCAGATGAAATTTTCGTTTTCACACCAAAAGGCGATTTAAAAACTCTTCCTGTTAAGGCAACAGTTTTAGATTTTGCATATAATATTCATTCCCAGGTGGGAAATAGTTCTATTGGAGCAAAAGTGAATCACAAACTAGTGCCTTTAAGCTATGTGTTAAAAAGTGGCGACCAAATTGAAATAATATCTTCTAAAAAACAAATACCTAAAGAAGAATGGCTTACTTATGCAACCACAGCCAGGGCTAAAACTCAAATAAAAAATGCATTAAAAGACCAAAAGAAAAAATATACAATCGAAGGAAAAGAAATATTAAAGGATTATTTTAAACAAATGAAAATCGAATTTACAAATTCGAATATCAGAAGTTTTCAAACTTTTACTGATACTCCGGGTTTAACCGACTTTTACTATAAAATTGCAACCGGAATAATTGGAGTGAACGAATTAAAAGAATTTACACTATCGAATGAAAAAAGTAGCTGGTTGAATTATATTAAAAGACCATTTACAAAAGTTCCAAAAATATTAACTCCTGAAACATTGTCAATAAATATTAGAGAACAACTAAAAAGCAAACCTGAAGAATTATTGCTTGGTAAAAACATTAAAGAAATTGATTATACAATTAGCAAATGCTGTAATGCAATTCCGGGTGATGATGTTATTGCGTTAAAAACTAAAGGACAAGGACTTGTTATACATCGAACTAATTGCCCAACGGCTATTCAAATCATGTCAACTCACGGGGGAGACATTGTTAAAGCAAAATGGAAACAAAAAGAGTCAATTTCTTTCCTTACAGGAATTAAATTCAATGGAATTGACAGAATTGGGCTATTAAATGATATTTTAAATATAATATCTGATGAACTCACAATAAATATTCGCTCTATAAATATTGAAAGCAGCGAAAATATGACAGAAGGGATTGCTATGCTTTATGTTAATGACACAAAACATCTTCAAAATGTCATTGATAAATTGAAGAAAGTTAACGGAATTCAAAAAATTTCAAGATTAGATAATTAGATTTAGTCTTTAATAAACGAATTTAAAATAAATATTCTACTGTTATTTTAAAAAATTATTTAAATTTATACTAAATAGGAATAAGATTTTCTGTAATTTTATCGTCAAAATAAAAACAATACAAAATGAATAAGAACCAACCTGATAATTTTGATACAGTAAAAGCTGTTTTTACTAACTATTTAGAAATAAAAGGACATCGCAAAACTCCAGAAAGGTTTTCGATTCTTAAAGAAATTTATGCGAGTAGTGGTCATTTTGATATTGAAACATTGTATATTCGCATGAAAAATAATAAATATCGGGTTAGCAGAGCAACTTTGTATAACACAATTGATCTGCTACTTTCGTGTAGGCTTGTAATCAAACATCAATTTGGCAATAATAGTGCACAATTTGAGAAATCGTACAGATTCAAGCAGCATGACCATATTATTTGTTTAAATTGTGGAAAAGTAGAAGAATTTTGTGATCCGAGAATACAGGAGATTAAAAATTCAATAGAGAAACAATTTGGGATTACAATTAGCCATCACTCTTTAACGTTTTATGCTAATTGTGTTGATAAATGCAATGAAGACGATGTTTAAAAAAACAAAATATAATAAATGAAAATTGATGTGTTACTAGGTCTTCAGTGGGGAGACGAAGGGAAAGGTAAAATTGTTGATGTATTATCACCAAGATATGATATTGTGGCTAGATTCCAGGGTGGACCAAATGCAGGTCATACTTTAATATTTAATAATAAAAAGCATGTGTTGCACCTGATACCTTCAGGGATTTTTCATGAAAACACAGTTAACATCATAGGAAACGGTGTGATTCTTGACCCATTAATTTTTAAACGAGAAATTAAGGAATTAACTGATAAAAATATCAAAGCACAAAAAAACTTATTATTATCGAAAAAGACACATTTAATTCTACCAACTCACCGTTTGCTTGACGCTGCTTATGAATCATCAAAGGGCAAATTGAAAATTGGGTCAACATTAAAAGGAATAGGTCCCACATATACTGATAAAACAGCACGAACAGGTTTACGAATTGGAAATATATTCAACGAGAATTTCAAGGAAAAATACGATGAACTTCGAAATTCTCACCTTAAAATAATAGGCTTGTACGACTTTTCGATTAAAGACTATTTAATTGATGGACTTTCTCTTAATGATTATGAAGATCAATGGTTTGAATCATTAAACTTACTTAAAGAGTTCGACTGTATTGACAGTGAACAGTATATAAACGATGCTTTAAAGCAGGGGAAAAGTATTTTAGCTGAAGGTGCTCAAGGAACTTTACTCGACATTGATTATGGCTCCTACCCTTTTGTGACATCTTCTAACACTATAACATCAGCTGTTTGTAGTGGTTTAGGAGTGGCTCCTAGCAAAATTGGAAAAGTTTTTGGAATTTTTAAAGCATACTGCACAAGAGTTGGAAGTGGTCCATTCCCAACAGAACAAGAAAATAGTGATGGTCAATTGATGCGTGATGAAGGTCGTGAATATGGTTCTACTACTGGCAGACCAAGAAGATGCGGATGGTTAGACATGCCCGCTCTAAAATATGCAATAATGCTTAATGGTGTGACTGACCTTATAATGAGTAAAGTTGATGTTCTTAGTCATTTTCAGGAAATATGTGTTTGCACCGAATATAATATAAATAATAAAGTGATAAACTATATTCCTTTTGAAATATCAGATGATAATCTTTCAACTATTTATAAAAAAATGAAAGGTTGGAACTGCGATATAACATCCATAAAAAGCACTTCTGAATTTCCTGATGAATTGAAACAGTATTACGATTTTATTCAAAATGAAACCGGTGTAAACATTTCAATAGTTTCAGTTGGACCGGATAGAAAACAAACAATAGAAATAAATAAATAATTAAATAATTAAACATTTGAGTCATGAAAATCAAATTAATCTTACTACTCTGCTTATTCTCTTTTAGTGTTTTAGGACAAACAATTCCAGAATCAAAAGTTCCTGAAACCGTAGTAAAAAACTTTAAAAGAAAACATTCACAAGCCCAAGATTTAAGCTGGGAGAAAAAAGAATATAATTATATAGTTTTTTATTCGATTAAGGAAAAACAAGGTGAAGCCGAATACAATAAAGATGGCGTTTTAATAATGGAAAAAAACAATGTTGACCCTTATGATTTAATGCCCTCTATACAAGACTATATTAAAGATAATTATAGAGGATACAAATACGAATATGCTGAATTAATTCAAAAAGGCAGAGAAAAATATTTTAGTGTATTTATATATCCAAAAAAGAGCAAAGACGAACCAATATTAACACAAGTTCGTTTTGCAGCAACAGGCAAATTTATTGAAGCTCTGGATGAAGATGGAAATAAAATTGAAGATGAATCAGATGAGGACGAAACTAAAACCGAAACAGTTAATAATAAGAAAAATGAAAGCCCAAAAGAAATTGATATAATTCCTGAATCTAAAGTAACGGAAATTGTTGTTACTACATTTCATAGAAGGCACTCAAAAGCAACAAATGTTTATTGGCAAAAAAAGAGTTTTGATTTTTTGGTTAAATATAAAATAGATGGTCTCGATGGGCAAGCATTATATGACCGTGATGGCACATTACTATCTCAAAGAGAAGATAAAAGCACTGAAAATATTCATCCTGTAATACAGAGATATCTTGACGAAAACTATGGCTCTTATATTGTTAAAAAAGTTGAATTTATTCAGGAAGGCAGAAAGGATAAATTTTATAGTGTTTTTATATATGATAAAAAAAGCAAGGAAGATAATCCACCAATAACCGAAGTTCAATTTACTGAAGGAGGAAGATATTTAACTGTTTACGAACCCGACCTTGAATATGAAGAAGGTGAGGACATTTGGGCTGATGAAGATTTTGCTGAACTTGCTGATGAAGAGTCTGAAAACCTTAAAGATGTTAAGGAACAAGAGATTTCAAAAAAAGAACTACCTTCGGTTGCATTAGACTATTTGAACGAAAATTTTGATAAAGATTGGAATTGGAAAAAAATTATGATAGTAAATCATAAAAAATACGGAAATGCTTATTATGTCTTAATGAAAAGAGAGGGACAAAAATTAAGTGTTGAGCATTATTTCGACATCAACGGTGAACTTCTCGAAAGGAATGAACTGTAAGATAGATTTTAAAAAATGAGTAGTAAGGCAAACTACAGCTTCTATATCATAATAAAAAGATGAAAAATCTTTTATTAATAATTGCAATTTTTTTTTGCTTGCAAACTAAAGCTCAGCAAATGCTTGTTGATGCCGGATTGGATCATCATATTTGTGTAGGATTTTATGGTTTAGATACTATACAACTTGGAGGCAACCCTACAGTTTCAGGAGGAATTCCTCCATATAAATATGAGTGGAGTTTCTATTATAAACCATACTATTACGCTACTTTCGCTTCTGATATTTTAGATGATACAACAATAGCAAATCCAAAAATTATTAACCCTATATCCAGTAATGATGCTAATCTACCTTATTTAAAGCTAAGTGTTATCGACTCTTTAGGGCATATTGCAAAAGACTCTATAAAGCTTACATTCTCAACATTTATTCATAATTTAGGTTTACTAACATTCAATATAAATAATGGCGATTCAGTTCTGTTAAATTTTGGCTCCAATGTTAGCGGAGGCGTTGGAACATCTTCTTACTTATGGAGACCTAATCATGGATTGAAAGATTCGACAAGTTTAATGTTTTGGGCAAAACCCGACAGCTCAATAGCCTATTATATTACTGTTACTGATTCTGTAGATTGCTATTCAGTGGGTGCTCCATATTATTATATTAATGTTTCAAATGTAGGAGTTACGGAATTTGATAAGGAAATCAATATTGATGTGTTTCCAAACCCTACCAATGACAGAGTTATAATTGATAACAACCAGAATTTAAAAATAAAGAAAATAACGCTATTTGATGCTTGCGGGAAAATAGTGCATATTTCCGAAAGTGAATTCTCAGAAATTGATTTAAGTAATCTGAAAAATGCTTTGTATATTTTAAAGCTTGAAACGGAGAAAGGAATTATTCATCGAAAAATTCAAAAAGAACAATAAAGGTAATGTGTGCAAAAATGGTTGGTAGAAAATTAAAAATTAATTTGTAATATTCCGGCGTTAATCTGAAGAGGAAGCAAGCTCTGGTGGAGATCAACTTGTTAGCAATAAGATTAATGCTTATACAGTAATATTG
>JAIPBB010000035.1 GCA_021739805.1 Saprospiraceae bacterium
GCCAATATTACTGTATAAGCATTAATCTTATTGCTAACAAGTTGATCTCCACCAGAGCTTGCTTCCTCTTCAGATTAACGCCGGAATATTACAAATTAATTTTTAATTTTCTACCAACCATTTTTGCACACATTACCAAATGATTGGGATGGCGAAAATCGCTCAGATGGAGTTTATTATTATGTTCTAAGAATTGATGATGGTGAAGGAAGTGAATTTAGTGGAACAATTACGATAATGAGGGAGTAATCTCGTTTCTCGTAACTGGTTGCACGTTTCTCGTAACTGGTTGCTCGTATCTCGTTTCTCGTAACTGAAATTCATAATTTACTTACTGAACACCAAACACTGATTACCGAACACCGATCACCGATCACCGAACACCGATTACCGCCTACTTTTTCTGCTCATCCATATAAAGCTTCAATAGCTTTGCTACATATTTTCCAAATACATCAAATTCAATGTTAATAACAGTTCCTTCTTTAAAATTGTGGAAATTTGTTACATCATAAGTATAAGGAATTATCGCAACAGAAAACATATTTGGCTCTGAATCAACAACAGTTAAACTTACTCCATTCACTGAAATAGAACCTTTGCCAACAGTTATATTTCCCAAACTAGGGTCATATTCGAAATAGAATTTCCAGCTTCCATCGAATTTTTCAACTTTTCGGCAAATTGCTGTTTGGTCAACATGTCCCTGGACAATATGCCCGTCGAAACGACCATCCATACTCATGCTTCTTTCCAGATTAACCTCATATCCAAGCTCCCAAATACCAAGACTGGATTTATCAAGAGTTTCCTGAATAGCAGTAACAATATATTGGTTTTTCTCAGGCATTACTTTCACAACAGTAAGGCAAACTCCGTCGTGCGACATACTTTGGTCAACCTTAAGTTCTTTTGCAATTGGTGTTTCTAAAGTGAAATGAATATTTGAACCTTCTTTTTCAATATTCACTACATTTGCCATTCCTTCAACTATTCCTGTAAACATTTCTTATAATTTTTATTAATATTCTTGAAATTTTTGAGGGACAAAAATACAATATTATTTATGTTTTCAAGATAGATTACTCTAATTTAGATGAGATTTTAATGGAATAAACCCTACGAGGGTTTTAAAACCCTCGTAGGGTTATCTTAGACCGATGACTCAATTCATCGAATGAATACATGGTTATTACATTTTAATAAACTTCCCAGAATAAGGTTTTCCAATAGATTTAGTAGGAATAATTTGAAAATAATAAATGCCTGATTTTAAATCTCTGATGTTTAAAGTTTTAGTTTGATAGTTAGTGGTAATGCTCTCTTTCTTTACTTTAATACCAACTGCATTATAAATCACAATATCTATTGCTTGACCTTGTTTGAAATCATAAAAATCAAAAATAATTTCCTCACTTGCCGGATTAGGATAGATTAATAATTCATGATTACTAATTACTAATTCATTAATGCCGATTGTATGACATCCCTGAGTATCACAACCAAAACTATCAACTTTTAAAACCCACATGCTTTGTGGAACAGTATATCCACCAACTTGGCCACAAGCAATAAATCCATTATCTTTTGTTGGATAAACATCATATAGGTAATTTTGATCCGATTGATTGTTGATTTTATAATAATTTCTGAACCAAATACTATCTCCATCGGCTCCAATTTTTAATAACCATCCCCAACTAAAAGCTGTAGTGTCAGGATCATGAGAACCAACTGCTATAATGCTTCCATACTCTAGAGTTCGAATATTTCTTATCTGGTTAACCTTCCTTATTCCTGCATATTCTTTATTGAAAATTATGCTTCCATTTGTATCCAATTTGATAATATTAATTTTGGCTTCAGAAACTTCAACAGTATATGCAGAGTGAGCATATATTGTTCCAACTATATACTTACCATCTTTTGCATTATCAACTATACAATAAGTGTCATTAAATGCACTTCCGAAAATTTTACGCCATTTTTCATTACCCTGACTATCGGTATTAATTACTAATCCATTATATGAATGGTAAACTCCAGGAATATAACCTCCTGCACCTATTAAAAAGCCTTTATCAGAAGTTTGAATTACACTCCAGCCTCTGTCTGCTCCAATATAATTATAGGTTTTTTGCCATTCTTTATTACCTAAACTATCAGTTTTTAATAACAAAATATCAGTATTATATTGACCAGCACCTCTTATTTCTCCAACTAAAACAAATCCTTTATCTAATGTTTGCTTACATTGTGAAAAGCTTTGATAATTACTACCTGGACCAAAAGAGTCGGTATGTTCTTTCTGCCAAATAACATTTAATTGTTTATCAAACTTTAATAAAATCCCATATGTTTTGCTTGAATCTTCAATGGCTCCGGTAACTGCATAACAACTATCATTTGTTTTAATAAATGAACCATGAGCACCGGCATAATAATTTAAACTATCCTTCCCAACTTTTTTGTATTCAAGTGTATCTCCGTGTTTATCCAGTTTTAATAGTATAATATTAAGATTATTAGTTGAACTATCAATTGCATGTCCGACAATAATATAGCCTGAATCAGTTTCTATTATATGCTTTGCTAAACTTCCTGTATTATAAATGTCGAATATTTTACTAAAATATGTTGATTGAGCAGATGTACTTAAAGTGAATAGAATCTGAATAAAAGAAATCAATATTAAGATTTGAAAATATTTTCTAGGATTCATGATTAAAAGTATAAAGCCCGACAGGATTTCCTGTCGGGCTAAGTTAATAAAATTTAGTTAGAGATAGATAATTTTAATGCCCATAAACATGAACAAAACCTTTAATAGTTCTCTTAACCAGTCCTTCCAAACGAATTTCAAAAACATCACAAACGTAGAAATAAACTCCATCAGGAACAATATTATGAGAGTCTTTGTTTTTCCCGTCCCAATTGATATCAGGGTCGTTGGATACGAAAACTATATTTCCCCAACGGTTAAAAATTTGTAAATCGATATGGTCAACAAAATTATAGGGAAAAGGAATGAAAAAGTCGTTATAGCCATCGCCATTTGGTGTGAAAACATTTGGGAGTGAATAAAGGTCGCAACTGTCGATATCAACGCAAACAACATTGCTGAAAACACTTTTATTATCAAATGAATCAACAGCAACTACTGAATAACAGCCTGCAATTGATTTTAAGCCTGAGTGAATATAAACTGTATCGTTTGGATTGCTAATTATTGTAATAATAGTAAAATCTCCATTTGTTTGGGATGAGTAATAAACTTCGTATTTCACAACATCATCAGCACATGAATTATTTGGATTATTCCATGTTAAAGTGTTTTCTATATTCAGACAATCGGTTCGAACACTTAGCTTTGGAGCACATGGTGCTTCCATGTCGATAGGTTTTGCACAGCTTATTTGCGAATAATTAATAATAGGATTTATTATTCCGGAGGCAGTGTATTTTCCTGTTGATTTTACTTTATAACAATAATCTTCGCCATTAATTAAATTAGAATCCACAAATTCAGTATTTGTTGTCCATCCAATAGAATCAAAAAGCGTGGTAACTGGATTTAATTTATAAATAGTGTATTCACTATTTGTCCATGGCACATCATGATACCACGATAAAGTGAGTTTATTGTCGCTGGGAATTAATGAAAGAAACACTGAAGATGCAATATGTGTTGAACCCACAAACACACGCATATTAGTAGGATTGCTATAAAAATCAATTCTATAAAAATAAGGATAATTTAAAGTGTTTAAGAAAGTATCAACATAAGTAGTGTCATTAATACTGCTAAGTGAATCTATTAAAACATAGTTTGGATTTGCCATTCCTTCAGAACGATAAATCAAATATTTATAAGGTCCGGGAAGTTGTAAACTGTCAAATTCTGTTGGTTTTGACCATGCAATATAGGCAGAGCCTGTAGTGTTATCAGTTGTGTTTATACTAACATTTGTAATTATTGGAACATCTTTTATCAGTGTTGCACAGGCTTCAAGCGAAGCATAACTTTTAGCTCCATCAGGATAGTGTGCTACAACCATATAGCAGTAATCCACTCCATGAATCAAGCCTTTTCCATTTTCATTATCAATATAAACAGTGTCGTTAATATCCTGACCTTTATAAATTAACGAATATCCGGTGTAAGCAGGAACACCTGTTTCACAATGATCCGGGAAAAAGCCAAAAAACCCGTTACGTCTATAAATTTCATAGCCTAAAGCATTGGTGCATACGCTTTTATTCCACTTGAGATTAATCGAATTTCCCAAAGGAGTGGCAGTAAGATTTTTAGGAGATGGACCAACAACCAAAATATTGACTGTTTCAATATCAACAAGATTTACAGGGGTTCCATGGCCATCATCGGTTGCTTTAAAAGTAAGAGTATAAGGATATTTTTGAACATGAGCACATGTTGTTTGCCAACTAAAAACCGATGAAACATAAGCTTTTCCAATAACAGGTTGAACAAATGTTGCAGGATTACTTGTTTGCATCAATGGTCCCCCAGTGCCTGTAAGAGTGATATAATCATTGTTAATATCAGTAGCAGAAACCTGAAATTGAATTGATGTACCTGCTTCAATACAAGTATCAAGAATCTCTGCAATAACCGGAGGGTCATTATTGCATTGGACAACATTAATTTGCATATCACGCAAAACTGAGCCAATTTTCTGGCCATTTCTCCATTCTTCAATAAGAATAGCAACATTATATTCACCTGAAACAACAGGACTATCCCAAAGCAAATCGCCTGTAGTTGCATTTATTAAAAAGGAATTACTGGTGGCAGGGTAGGAATAAGTCCCAATAGAAGTACCATTTGCACCTTTGCAAGGAATTAGCCTATAAGAAAGACTATCTCCATCTTTATCATAAGCACCAGGATTATGAATGTAGGGCTTATGAAGACAGGCATTGTCAATTGGAGGGACAAGCAAAACAGGAGAGCTATTGGGAACCATAAAGGCATTAATAGTCAAAAAAGTCTCAATATAAAATGCGATATTTACTGAACCCGGGATATTTACAACTCCTCCATTACGATTTGGGTCTTCCAACGAAATTCTAAAAGTGCCGGTTCCTAAATAAGTATGATATCCTATATAAACATTTTTTCGCATTACACTTGATAAGTCAGTGTAATAGTTTCGTGGAATTGTGTCAGATGTTCCATCTCCCCAAAATAATTCAAGTTCAGGACGATCGGCCGGGCTGGGTTTATATGTGTAAGTAACCAGGGTGAATTTGTAAGTTAAATTTTGAATATGCTCATATGTAATTTCTCCGGCACGATTATGAGTTGCTATTGCCTGAAGCAAAGCAAATAGAATAAACGAAATTGAAAGTAAAAGTTTCTTCATTCTAAACTCAAATTTTTTCTTATTTACAAAGTTAACTATTTCCTGATGATAAACTGAAAATTATAGATAATATTGCTAATTTCAGCTTTGATTATCTGCAAAAATAGTGCCTTTATAATTAGGAAAGGATGTAATGCGATAAAGGTTTAATGATAGAATGATGTGGGGATATTCAGTAAATAGCCAATATTTTAATAAATGAGTATAAGCAAAGACAATATTATGATTTGCCAAAATAGGAATTGTTGACTATAGCTAATATTAATTAGTATTTAAATTTATTAGCCACTCCTTTAAATACAGGATTATTTATTTTATACGTATTATTATCTTTATTAATCAAATCTTTCTTCATCAAGGATTTTAATGAAATTGTTAAAGTGGAGCTTGCCGGTAAATGGTAGTTTTTTTTAGTTTCGGTCGAATAAAGCTCTGTTTTACTATTAGAACAGGCAATCGCAATTAATGTTTTTCGCTGTTTTCCAATTAACTGGTCAAAGATATTTTGAAAGAGAATTGTTTGGTTAAAAAGATCTTTTTCAGAAATCTTATCAATACTCATTTTAATAGCATATTAGTAAAAAGGCAAATTAACTTCTGAAAAAATATTTTTCATAAGCGATTGCTTACTCCCTAAAAATACATAGGATACATTCTCATGATTTTGAAATGCAGGTGCATCCAATTTATTAAATACATATAGTAAATATAAGTGTTTTGATTGTTGCTTGCAAATATGTTTTTGAAATTTTGCATAAAATCAATTAGTCTTTCTAAAGAATAGAAATTAAACCTGAAAATCAAGACAATACTTAAACTTTACCTTCTAAAAAACAAACAACTATCCCCATAGCTTAAAAATCGAAAATCATTTTTCATGCTATAGTTATAAACATTTCGCCATGAATTTCCAATGAATGCAGCAACAAGAAGTAATAGTGTGCTTTTTGGCTGATGGAAATTTGTAATTAGAACATTAGCAATTTTGAATTCATAGCCGGGAGCGATTAAAAGTTGGGTTTTTCCGTGAATTGTGTCAATGCTTTTTCTATCCATAAATTCCAACACATTATTTAAAGAGTCAAGAACGGGAATATGTGATTCTAAATTTTGATAAGGCTCCCATTGTTTAATATCAAAGTCTGCATTTTTATTTGAGTCAAGTTTCACTCCAAACCAATAAAGACTTTCCAATGTTCTTAAAGTTGTTGTCCCCACAGAAATAATATTTCCATTGAGATTTTCAATAAGATTTTGGATGTTAACTTTGCTAATAAAAATTTGCTCTGTGTGCATTTCATGCTCCAGCATTGAGCCTGCAATTACAGGTTTGAAAGTTCCTGCACCAACATGAAGAGTCACATTATCAATTTGGATTCCTTTGCTTTTTATTTCCTTAAAAACTTTATCTGTGAAATGTAATCCTGCTGTTGGTGCAGCAACCGAGCCATTTGAGTTAGCATAAATTGTTTGGTAACGAATTTTATCGGCTTCAATCGCTTCCCTGTTCATATATGGGGGCAAAGGAACAAGTCCGGTTTCCTCGAGAATATCTGAAAAACAAAGCTCAGAATTATTCCAGCTAAATTCAATTATGTGAGCATTTCCTTCAATTGCTATCTTTTCTATATTTAATACACCTTTACTTATTTTTTTTCTTAAGATACCTTGTTTCCATTTTTTTGAATTTCCAACAAAACATTTCCATTTTACAGGACTCTTCTCCTGAAAAGCCAACTGGAAATCATTTGTAGGTTCAATTGGTTCAAGACAAAATATTTCGATTTTAGCACCTGATTCCTTTTGAAAAACCATTCTGGCTTGTATAACACGAGTTTCGTTAAGAACTAAAAGACTTTTTGCAGGCAGATGCTGGCTTATATTTTTAAAATTAGATTCTGATATTTCGTTATTTTTATAAATAACTAATTTTGACTCATCTCTTTTATCCAAAGGGATTTTAGCTATTCGCTCTTCCGGCAATAAATAATCAAATTCAGAAATTGAAATATTTTCAGGATTTATCATTCTTTTTTAAAAATATTAGATAATTTTACAAAATTACGTTATTCGTTTTAATACTTGAAATCTTTGATTTATTTGTTTAAATTTAGCTTTTGAAATTTTTAATAAAATGGATGAAATCACAAAAGAAACAGGAATAAAAGATTTGCTGGAAGCTTATCCGGGCTTAATTAAATTCTTAAGAAAGCAAGGCATTGAATGTGTAGTTCATGGGGAGCCTGTATGGGGTACAATTGAAGAGATGACAACTAAGTTAGATTGGAGAGAAGAAGAAATTGATGAACTTATTAAGGAATTAAATTATAGAGCCAAATAAATGATTAAAAAGCATATTCCAAACTTTATTACACTATTAAATCTTTTAAGTGGTTGTTTTGCAATTGTTGTTGCATTTCAGGGAGAATTAGTGCTTTCAACTTTTTTAATAGGTCTTTCACTTATTTTCGATTTTCTTGATGGTATGACAGCACGTTTGCTAAAAGTAAAATCGGAAATTGGAAAACAACTTGATTCACTTGCTGATTTAGTTTCTTTTGGTCTTGTTCCGGCAGTGATTTTATATCAACTTCTAATTGATAGTTTTTTTTACAAAACTTTGAGATTTGGAGACCCATGGCTTCTTGGATGCTTTGCCTTTTTAATTACACTATTTTCAGCATTACGCTTAGCCAAATTCAATATTGACGAAAGTCAAACTTTAAGTTTTAAAGGACTTCCAACCCCGGCAAATGCAATATTAATTGCTTCATTTCCATTAATCATTGAATTTCATCCAAATGCTATTTGGGCAATTGATATTATTCTGAACACTTGGTTTTTGGTTGGAATAATAGTATTACAATCGTTTTTATTGGTAAGCAATATTCCTCTTATGTCTTTGAAATTTACTGACCTAAGCTGGAAGAATAATTATTTAAGATTTATTCTTATAGTGCTATCAATCATTTTAGTGCTGATTTTACAATTTATTGCAATTCCACTTATTATAGTACTTTATATTGTACTATCATTATTAAAAAAATAGCTAATTTCGTTTGAAAATCTAACACTGACGAAACGAAGTCAATTCATAAGGAATTTCTTGATGATTCAAAAAATCATAAGACAACTAATTAATAAAAACCGTTCTCCTATAATCTTTACCTAACTCACCCATCTTTAGAATTGTATAACCTTCAAGTATTGGAGCAGTCCCATTTTCAGATGTATCTTTTTCGGCAAAAACATCGAGTTGCATCTGTAATTTAAAAGTATGTGTGAACTTGCCATTATAATCAGTATATCCAACAATTTCAACATCCTGTTTTGTAAGAATTACTTTTGCCTCAGGCACAACAATTAAAGTATCATTACGCATTTTAACATAAATGGTAACTTGCATATCTGGGTCTTTACGACAGGTAGTCAATGAGATAAGTACACTAAAGACAATTATAAAAGAAAATATATATCGAAAAAAAGCTTTATTCATTTATTTGAGTTTTTTTACTTTAGTGAATATTTAGTAATATTGCCATGTTTTTTAGTAAAACGCAAAATTAGTATTCTATTACAAATATATAAAATTAAAAAGATGAAAAAATCAATATTAATTATTTTAATCTTCAGCCTTGGGCTGGGAATATCAGTAAAAGCACAGGAGACAATTGTTTCAATCACTACAGAATATGGCGTTATAAAAGTTAAACTTTACAATGAAACACCAAAACATCGTGATAACTTTATAAAACTAGCAAATCAGGGATATTTTAATGGAACGCTTTTTCACAGAGTGATACAAAATTTTATGATTCAAGGTGGTGACCCAGACTCAAAAACTGCAAAACCGAATCAAGCTCTTGGAAACGGTGGACCCGCTTACACAATTCCTGCTGAAATTAATCCTAAATACTTCCATAAAAAAGGAGCTTTAGCTGCTGCAAGGCTCGGAGATAATGTTAATCCAAAAAAAGCATCATCAGGTTCGCAATTTTATATTGTGCAAGGAAATGTTTATGATAATGCTACTCTAAATAGTTTTGAACAAAGATTGGGGACTAAATTCACCGCTGCACAACGTAAAGCCTACACAACTGTTGGTGGAACTCCTCATCTTGATGGTGGTTACACAGTTTTTGGTGAAGTAATTTCCGGTATGGATGTGATTGATAAGATTGCTGCAGTTCAAAAAGGAGCCAACGACCGACCAATTAAAGATATAAAAATGACGGTTAAAGTTGTTAAATAGTATTCGTAATAATTTTGAAAGAACTATTTTCAAACAGAAAATCAAATTTCAAAAGCATTCCTTATAATACATTAATAAAATAGCCAATAAATTCACAACAAAATAAAACAAATGAAGAAAACTATTGAAAACCTGCTTGTAGAAATCAAGCTGTTTTCTGCTGAGAACCTTGAACAACTAGAACAATTCAGGATTAAATACCTGTCGAAAAAAGGAATTATCTCTGGTTTATTCGTTGAGTTTAAAAATGTTGAGCCGGAAGAAAGAAAAGAAATCGGGCAATTGATGAACATTTTGAAAACAAGTGTTCAAAAAATTATTATTGAGCAAAAAGAAAAACTCGAAGCAAACGAAAGTGGAGAATCCGAAAATCTGGATTTAACCAGACCCGTTGGTTTAGATAATTTAGGTTCAAGACATCCGCTTTCAATTGTGAGAAACGAAATTATTGATATTTTCTCCCGAATAGGGTTCACAGTTTCAGAAGGACCAGAAATTGAAGACGACTTTCATAATTTTTCGGCTTTAAATTTCCCACCCGACCATCCGGCACGTGATATGCAGGATACTTTCTTTATTGAAAAAGACCCTGATATTGCATTGCGAACACACACTTCTTCAGTACAGGTTAGAGTTATGGAAAACACTCAACCGCCTATTCGCACAATTTCACCCGGAAGAGTTTTCCGCAACGAAGCAATTTCGGCAAGAGCACATTGCATTTTCCACCAGGTTGAAGGATTGTATATCGACAAAAATGTTTCATTTGCTGATATGAAGCAAACCCTGCTTTATTTTGCAAAAGAGTTTTTCGGTGCAAACACCAAAATCAGGCTTCGTCCCTCCTATTTTCCTTTTACAGAACCATCAGGCGAAATGGATGTTTCATGCTCTATTTGTGGCGGAAAAGGTTGTAATGTTTGTAAATACACCGGCTTTTTAGAAATTATGGGCTGCGGAATGGTTGACCCAAATGTTCTTGATGCCTGCGGAATTGATAGTAAAATCTACACTGGTTACGCATTTGGAATGGGAATAGAACGAATTGCCATGCTCAAATACAATGTAACTGATATTCGTCTATTCTTTGAAAATGATGTGAGGTTTTTGAAGCAGTTTGGGGGAGCGGTTTAATAGATATTTAACTTTCATTTAAAAATTATTAAGAAAAACTTAATCAGGTTTTCTTATTTTTCCATATATGGTTCAAAAAATGGTAAATCAACTTCGTAAATAGTTCTAGGTTTAACTCCTAACTCAACTTTTATAAACATCTCAACTAATTTCTCTCCATCAACAAGTTCAACTTGAGGAGCTCCATCGCGATTAGCCTCTTTAATTGCATCCGAAGAGAATGTTCCTGTTGTCATAATAATTCCCTTTTCTGCTCTACCAATCATTGCGTTTCTAAAATCACCAACCTGAGCTCTTGAAACAGTCCCTTTGTACCTTTTGCATTGAAAAAGTACTTTAAAACTTACAAAAGGATTTAATTCTAGTGTACCATAACCGTCAATACCCCCATCATGAGATTGCCCTGTCACAACAACTTTTTCAAAGCTGGATTCACGGAGCAATCTTTGGCAAATTCTTTCAAATCCTGAAGGTGTTAGACTTTGAAGAACTTGTAATAAATCTGGTTTATTTTGTAGTTGAATATCTTCTGGTTCATTTTCTTCCTGTTCTTCAATAATCTCTTTTTCTGTTTTATCTTGCTTTGCTTTTCTATGAATATCAACCCACTTTAAGAAAATTTCCCTTGCTTGTTCACTAGTCAATTTTGTATTTTCACCTTTTGGTGATAATGTCCAAATCCCATGTTGAGAAGTATCAAGAAGTCCCTCCCATGCCAAATATTGTCTAGCCCAGGCAACTTGATTATAATGTCTTGATTGTCCAGACTCCAAAAGTTCATCTAACTTATCATCATGTAGATTTAAATTTTCAGCAATTTTATCAGACGCTTCTCTAGGTTTAGCTGAACCACCAAGTTGTCGAAGTGCATCTAATAAAGGTCCGAACCATTTGACAAATTCAGCTTGACTGCTTCGTTTCTTTGCCATTTTATATATTTTTAGATATTTGAATATAGATGTCCAAATTTACCAAAAACATTTAGATTAACATATAATAATGAAATTATTTTGTGAATTAAATCTTTTCTATTAATTTGGCTTTAATCAATTCGTATGCTTTGGTTTGGTTATAATCTATACCGGGCAGCAGTAATGCATAAATGTCTCCTTCAAAGTCAGGGTCTTTTAATTTCTCATCCATATTTAGCAAAAACTGCTTTTGTGTAGGTGGATTTTCAACCGAAAAAGCCATATATTCTTCATAACATTTTACCAGAAGATTTGTATCTATATCAAGATTTGTAAGTGCATAATATAGGTCGAACAGGTCACGACCTTTTTTTCGCTGATAAAGAGCTCGCAATTTTGTTCCAAGCATTTCTTCTGCTTCAAATGTTTTTAATTTGCATGAGCCATTTGCCCATGTGTTTTCAATATTATGTTCAACATCCTTATATCCTAATACTGTAAAGTGTTCCCTGCAATTGATTTCAATTTTCAACCTTAGATTTATAATAGGTGGTATTTCCGATTCGAAACGGTAAATTATAGTATTGTTATTGGCTTTTTGCTTTATGGTAGGTTTTCCTAGAAATTCGAGTTGTCTTCTTAAAGCATCTAAAGTATCTTTTATTGGTTCTGCTATAATTTGAACCAAATCAATATCTTCTGAATATCTGGCTTGTGGTTTCAGGAATATCTTGTTCAAGGCAGTTCCGCCTCTAAAAGCAAGACGAGATTGTAGGAAAGTATCAGAAAATAGCTGTTGTAATGCTTTTTCAATCACAAGATCTTGCTCTACTTGTGAATTTTCGAGCCATGGAGAAAATTCTTTCCATTCTTCGATATATCGTCTAGGCACCATCAAACATCAAGTTTAGTGTTAATAATTATCTTCCATTTCTCATTGGTTTTACCTGTTCTGTTGTTGTGCATGAGTGATAATGGAATTTCTTTTAGTGTGTGATTCTTCAATGACTTATTTAGTGAATTGGCAAGTAAATGTTTGCCCATTTCATCCAACAAATATCCAAAGCGTTGTATCGTTGGAGTCATTTGACTTTTAGCTGCTGTAGCTATTAAAGATGGCTTCATACTTTCCGTAAGGTCTTCAATTATTGGAATTATTCGGTTTAATCCACCAACTTTTTTGTTGTGTAAAATCAGGTCGAAGCCTGTTAACTCTGGTGTTGAAACATTGATATAACCGCATTCTGTTTTCTTTTCAACAATTTGTTCTTGCTCCCATTGTCCCTTGGTGAAAAAGCTAATAATAAGTTTCTTACTTACAATATTCCTTAAAGGTGGTTTTTTTATCATTACTTGAAATTCCATAGGTTGTTGATGTCCGGCACCGTGTAATGCAGCAGCAGAATGCAGACATACATAATAATCTCTATTAAGAAATTTCATCATGTCGTCGATGAAAAAAGTTGGAGGAATTATACCTCTATTCGAATATTGAGGGGAAATAGTAACATAAAATTCTTTACGAACTTGAGCAAGATGATTTTTGCTTTTTAGTCTGTAAATGTTTTGAAGTATAGCTTTTTCAGATGTATTAAATTTTGCTTTAAGCTCGCCTAAAGTAACTGAATATCTGCCTTTAGACTGTATTTCAGCAAGATAATCTTCCAAATATTTATATGTAGGTTTTATTATCATACTTTTGTTTGCACAAAGCTACACAATTTGTAGTTAATCGCAAACATATTATAGTGAAATTATTTTGTGTATTAAAAGATTTACGAGGCTAAATGTCAGTATTTTCATTCCTATTTGAAAACTATATTTCGGCAGCAAAATTAAATTGCTGCCGTTTTTTAGTTTTTTAATTCTTTATTTTTTCTTTGTTGAAGAGTTTTTGCATTTTGCTTTATAATCACTTTTATTCCTGTTATTTTTCTGATTGAAACAAGGCTTCATGGGATTAAACGAAAAAGTTGTTCTGTGTATATAACATTGGCATATAGCATTTTACTATCTTCAGATTACAATTTAACTGTACGATTTTTTCGTACGGTTCACATTGTCAATTTAAACCTTTGTTATATCTTTTCTTAAACCTTAGTTTTTAGCTTTAACTTGGTTTTCTCCTTTTCATCTTTATTTAATTTCATCATATGAAGCTCAAGATCGGAGAGAATGTTTTGGAGTTTTTTTATTGTGCTAATATCTATTTCACTTACCATTAAAACACCATCACAACTTCTAATGCTTTTAATCAGGGTTGATGTTTTATCAATATTTAAAGCTCCATTAATAAAAATAAAATAATCAAAATGCTTGAATTCGCTTATTAAAACCCCATTTGGGTTTCTATTTTCAATTAGGAAAAACTGCACATAATTTTCGGTATAGTCAAAATAATATAATGAAAAACTTTTACCATTATTTTCTGTTCCATTGTGAATAACAAGGTCATCTATTTTTTTAAACTGAAATCCTAAAGCTTTGTTAATATAAAAGCTAAGCCTATAATCTTTTAAATGACTTGAAATTCCAATAAGATTATTCTCCTCAGATGGCTCAAAATCAAGCAGTAATTTTTTCTTCATAATAAAAAATTTGAAGTATAAAATTACAAAGGAAAAAGGAAACAAAGATGAAAAATCTAAGATTTGTTAATTAATAATTAAGAATTAAGAAAAGGTTGTGGTAATCGGTGCTCGGTGAACGGTATTCAGTGTTGGGTAATCAGAGAGCAGTATCAAAAGTAATCCATACGGACTCCCTTCGGTCGAAAGGCAAAAGGCAAAAAGTTGGAAGTCGGAAGTCGGAAGACCGAAGTCGGAAGTAAAAAAAAGTAATCCATACGGACTCCCTTCGGTCGTAAGTTTTTAAGCATTCATTCAATGGTCATTTAATTAGAAATTAGAAATTTGGGGCATACTGAATCTTGTATCCTGTATCTTGAATCTTGAATCTTGTGAAGCGAAGCAAATCCGTCTGGACGAAATGAAGATTATTCATAGGGAAACCTGTAACTTTAAACCCCTGCACTGAGCGAAGCCGAAGTGTGAAACTTGAAACCCCTGCACTGAGCGAAGCCGAAGTGTGAAACCTGAAACCCTTGCACTGAGCGAAGTCGAAGTGTGAAACCTGAAACCTAATTTACAATTTCAGCTTTAATACAAGCTTTCTCCGCTGCATTTTGTTCTGCAGCTTTAATTGAAAAATCCTGTCCCATACCGTAAGAAACTTCATCAATAAAAACTTCCACCAAATATTGTTTATAGTTTCCTTCTCCTATTTCTTCAACAACTTTAAATTCAAGGTTCATTTTTTCTTTTTGAACCCATTCGATAAGTTTGCTTTTAAAATTCTTATCTGTTGATTCAATTTCTTCAATATCCAAATGTATCTTGATTATTTTTTCAATAATAATTTTCCTGGTAAATTCATAACCTTTGTCAAGATAAATTGCACCAATTAATGCTTCGAAAGCATCTCCAAAAATTGATTTAGGAATATTGTTTGAATCCTGGGTTGAATTAACAAATTTATCGACACCAAGTTTTATTGCAAGCTTATTAAATTGACTTCGGCTAACGAGTTTTGATCTCATCTCAGTAAGAAATCCTTCATCTTTATAAGGAAATTTTTTAAAGAGATAGTCAGCAACAACAGCACTTAATATTGCATCACCAAGATACTCAAGTCGTTCGTTACTGTCTTTTACTCCATCTTTAAGTTCTGTAGCAACAGATTTATGACGAAAAGCAAGCCTGTATAAAAAAATATTTCCGGGATAAAAACCGAAAATATTCTTTATAGATTCAAATAAATCTTTTTCACTTGAAAAATGTGCCTTGACGGGATTAAAAACTTTCAAGGTGAATTGCTATTCGTTAAATTTCTTAAATATTAATGATGCATTATGACCGCCAAAACCAAAAGTATTACTTAATCCATAAGTAATATCTCGCTTTTCAGCCTTATCAATAATTAAATTTATTTCTTCGATCTCAGGGTCTTTAGTGAAATAGTTGATTGTTGGAGGAATAATACCTGTTTTAACAGCCATAATTGTAGCAAAAGCTTCTATAGCTCCTGCGGCTCCAAGCAAATGCCCTGTCATTGACTTAGTAGAATTAATACTGATGTTTTTAGCATGCTCTCCAAAAAGTGAAACTATAGCTCTAGGTTCAGCTATGTCACCTACCGGAGTTGATGTTCCGTGAGTATTAATATGGTCAATATCTTCAATATTTATTTCTGCATCTTCAATTGCATACTTCATACAATTTTTTGCACCTAATCCTTCGGGATGCGGTGCAGTCATATGATGTGCATCAGCAGATAATCCTGCTCCAACAACTTCTGCATATATTTTTGCACCACGAGCTTTTGCATGCTCATATTCTTCCAGCATCAAAGCCACACCACCTTCACCAAGTACAAAACCATCTCTATCTTTATCAAAAGGTCTTGAACCAGTTTTCGGGTCATCGTTTCGTGTTGAAATTGCATGCATTGCATTAAATCCACCAATCCCAGCTTGATTAATTGCAGCTTCAGAACCACCAGTAATAAACAAATCAGCTTTGCCTAATCTTATATAATTAAAGGCATCAGCAATAGCATTTGCAGATGAAGCACAAGCGGAAACAGTTGTGAAGTTTGGACCTCTGAACCCAAATTTTATGGATATGTGACCGGAAGCGATATCAGCAATCATCTTTGGGATGAAAAAGGGATTGAAACGTGGCGTTCCATCACCTCTACCAAAATCAATAACTTCCTTAACAAAGGTATCTAAACCACCAATTCCGGATGCCCAAATAACACCAGCTCTGTCTAAATTAATCTTTTCTAAATCGATACCAGAATCAGTTACAGATTCCTGTGCTGCAACTAGTGCATATTGTGCATAGGCATCGTATTTCCTAGCTTCCTTTCTGTCGAAATGCTCGTTAGGATCAAAGTTTTTTAACTCACAAGCAAACTGAGTTTTAAACTTGCTGGCATCAAATCGCGTAATAGGACCAGCACTACTTACTCCATTTATCATGTTCTCCCAAGTTTCCCCGGCAGTTGCACCTAATGGAGTAAGTGCACCGATTCCCGTTACAACTACTCTTTTTAACTCCATTAAAAAATGTGTTAATTATTTTGTATTGTTTTCAATATAAGATATTGCATCACCCACTGTACCAATATTTTCAGCCTGGTCATCCGGGATAGCAATGTTGAATTCCTTTTCGAATTCCATTATCAATTCAACTGTGTCAAGTGAATCAGCACCTAAATCATTGGTGAAGCTCGCTTCAGTTGTTACTTCATTTTCATCAACGCCAAGCTTATCAACAATGATAGCTTTAACTCTAGTAGAAATATCTGACATATTTTTCAAAATTTTGGTTAAACAGGGTGCAAAGAAATAAATTTATTGAAATAAAACCAAAGCTTTTTGAATTTCTTTTTAATTCTTTTCCTGCAAGCCCTTATTTTACAATAGTTTCTTGTTAATTTATAATTCCAGATTTAAATCTGAAAATTTTTATAAAGTTAAGAAAATCTTTGAACAATAAAATATTTTTTTCAAGATTATTTAAAATAGTACTTTTGAAAACGATAAAAAAAATTGTAATATGAAGAGAATAGCGATTTTAGCTTCGGGAAATGGTACAAATGCAGAAAATATTATTAAATATTTTTCTTCGAGCAGTGAGGTTGAGATTTCTCTTATTCTTTCAAATAAAGCAAATGCCTTTGTTCTCGAAAGAGCTAAAAAACTTAATATTCAATCCTTTTCTTTCACTTCACAGGAATTAAAAGAAACAAGCAAAGTTTTGGATATTCTCTTAAATAATAAAATTGATTTAATAGTTTTAGCCGGCTTTTTATTAATGATTCCTAAAAACCTGATAAAGTGTTTCCCTGGCAAAATCATTAATATTCATCCGGCTTTGCTTCCAAAACATGGTGGCAAAGGAATGTATGGAGATAAAGTTCACCAAGCAGTGATTGAAGCAAAAGATAAAGAATCAGGTATTACAATTCATTATGTAAATGAAAAATATGATGAAGGACAAATAATTTTCCAGGCAAAATGCAATATTGAAGAAAATGAAAATCCTGAAAGCCTGGCTCAAAAAATCCATAAACTTGAATATAAGTTTTTTCCAAAAGTGATTGAGGAAATTGTAAGCCGGGTTTAATGGATTATTATTTTATATTTGGTTTTGAAATAAATTCATATGTGATACACTTATCATCTCAAAAATAGACTAAATAAGAGTACCTTATGGTAAATATATAGGAAAAATAAACTTACTAGTGGTTTTACACATTCATGGGTTGCAATTTTAGAAAACTCTCTGCAAATGATAATTTTATGAATAAAATAATTGGATTAACTTTAGGTTTTGTATTATTGATTAGTTGCTCAACAATTAATAATCCAACTGTATTAAATACAAAGGAATATTATTTTCCGTACAAAGATTTCACAACACCACAGACTTATTGTTATGTTAACACTATTGACTCAACAGATAAATCATTTTGGATAATGCGGACTATAATTGAAGGAAAAGACACATTTTTTCTAACAAATATCCAAGATTATCAACATAGACTTACTGAAGAATTAGTGGAAAAAATTGTAGATAAAGGCTCAAGAATGTTTAAATATACTTTGTATAAATATGACAGCAACAATGCACAGATTTCTTCACCTTGTCAAGTTATTGATTCTGTGATTTTCAATTGGAATCAAAATATTGGTGAATCTATAACCTGGAAAGTTTATTTCCCTGAATTTGCAAGCAAGAAAACTATAGAATTTACTAAAAATAGAACTTTGATAAGCATCGATTCTTTGAATTCAGTTGTAACTTTTAAGGACAATAACAGCATGATTATGAAAGGCTCTTTTCGTAGTAACGATTATGAAATTGAAAATTATTACAAAAAAGGGACTGGTTTGATTAATTACAAAATTTTAGAACAAGGAAGACTATTTAAGGATTACAAACTGATTAATAAATAAAAACTGCAACAAACCCCACTGTCGAATCCCATTGTCTAGTTTAAAATTCCATCAAACAACACATCATTTCATTAAATTCAAACCCACAAAAAAAATCCCCCCCAAAAAAACTTAGAGAGGGATTTACATGAAAACAAACCGTATATGAAAACAATATTAATCTACATTGTCGTGCAAAAATGAATTATTTGCTCTAATTTCTACCTTATCGTCATCTTCAGATAAAGTATATCGTGATATTTCTGTTTCCGAGGATAGTGGCACATCGCTTAACTCAATGTTTCTTCTAACATAAGCGGGTTGATTTTCAAGCTCTGTTAATCCACCGGGAGATTTTATTTTAATACTAATTTCTCTTAATTTTCTTATTCGTTCCTGAGCCATTCGTCCAATTTCATCATCATCTTGTGGCACAGATTTTCTTATTGGTTCAAATTGAATAGAACCTCGTGGGATTGGTTCTTCTTCTCTTCTATCATCAAGCCTGGTGATTAATACCGGTTCGTTTGGTGCAGTTGCTTCCTGATTTGAAACTTCACTTACAACGGAATCCAGTTCAAATGTAAAAGTTGTTGGAAATTCAACGGTTTCCTGCTTGCTTTCTTTAGGAGCAGGTTTAATTGTTATTTCATTAGCTTTCTCAGTCTCAGCAAAACTTATTTCTTTTTCAGCTTTAATTTCCTTACCAACTTCGTCTAAATTATAAATTGTTTTTTCGGGTTTTTTAAAGCTGCCATTAAAACTTGAATCGCTACTGGTTTTAAATCCTGTGGCTATAAGAGTAATACTTATATTGTCGCCTAATGATTCATTATAACCATTTCCCCAAATAATTTCGGCGGTTGAACCGGCTTCAAATTGTATGAAATCAGTAATTTCAGTTACTTCATCCATCTGAATTTCTTCTTCACCTGATGATATATATAGTAAAATATCACTAGCTCCTTTAATGCTATTATCATTTAAGAGTGGTGAGGCAAGAGCCATTTCAATTGCTTTTGTTGCTCTTTCCGGACCTGAAGCCATACCTGAACCCATAATGGCAGCTCCACTGTCTTTCATCACAGTACTAACATCATTGAAATCAACATTGATATTACCTGCAACTGTAATTATCTCAGCTATTCCCTTTGCTCCTATAGTTAAAACATCGTCAGCTTTATGAAATGCTTCAGAAAGTTTTAGGTTTCCATAGAGTTCTCTTAGCTTATCATTACTAATTAAAAGCAATGTGTCAACGTTTTTTCTTAATTCTTCAATTCCTTCGTCTGCCTGTAATCTTCGTTTTCTACCTTCAAAAGAAAAGGGAACAGTAACTATTGCAACTGTGAGGATTCCCATTTCCTTTGCCATTGCGGCAATAACCGGTGCACCACCTGTTCCTGTGCCACCGCCCATACCGGCAGTTATAAACACCATTTTGGTATTTTTTTCAAGAAATTCTTTTAATTCATCAATGCTCTCTATTGCTGCATTTTTACCAACTTCAGGTTTAGAACCTGCGCCTAATCCATCAGTTAGGTTATTTCCAATCTGAACTTTATTAGGAACCGGACTTAGATCCAAAGCTTGAGCATCGGTGTTGACAACAATAAAATCAACTCCTTGAATGCCCTGATTATACATGTGATTTACTGCATTGCTTCCGCCTCCGCCAACTCCAATAACCTTTATTATAGAAGAGAGTTCTTTTGGTGCATCAAATTTTATCATATAGAATTGGGATTTAAATTTTTATAAATTTATATATTAATAATCCTCGATTATAAAGGATTTTAAGTTTTTTTCAACATCGTATATTATGAAATTGTTAATAATTTATAATTCAAAAAAATGACTTTCCAAATGCTCGTTTTTAATTAAAATAAAATTGATTTAAGAACAAGGAACACCGATTAACGATTTAAGATGTGCTAAAAATCAAAAATCTTAAATCGTTAATCATTATTCGATATTCAATTTATTTCAATCTTTCTCTACTTAATTTTTGCTAGTTTATTCCCTCATCCCCAAACCAACTGTTAACATTGGTTTTTATCACATTAAAGAAGTTTCCTTTGGTTTTTTGAGAGTGATCCTGAACCTTGTGATTTCTGGCTTTTTGCTTTTCAGCATTCTGAAGACCTTTTATTACAAGCCCTATACCAGTAGCATAAAGCGGACTCGTTATTTCCTCAGAAACATTACTTGCAAGATGTTCATTCGGATAACCAATTCTTGTATCCATTCCTGTTATAAATTCAGTAAGCTGGGCAATATGTTTTAGTTGAGCTCCACCACCTGTAAGTACGATTCCGGCAATCAATTTCTTTTCAAAACCAGAATTTTTTATTTCATAATAAACATACTCAATGATTTCTTCCATTCTTGCCTGTATGATACTTGCAAGATTTTTCAATGTGATTTCTTTTGGAGCACGTCCTCTTAGACCGGGAATTGAAACAATCTCTTCATCACGATTTTCGCTTGCTAAAGCTGAGCCAAATTTCACTTTCAAAGCTTCTGCCTGACTTTTAATTATTGTGCACCCTTCTTTTATGTCTTCAGTAATAATATTTCCGCCTAAAGGAATTACTGCTGTATGCCTGATTATCCCATCCTGAAAAATAGCAATATCAGTTGTTCCGCCACCAATATCAACTAATGCAATTCCGGCTTCTTTTTCTTCTTCACTCAACACAGCTTCAGCAGAAGCTAAAGGCTCAAGAATCAACTCTTCAACCTTCATTCCCGACTTAGTAACACATTTATTAATATTTTTTGCAGCAGCAATTTGCCCGACTATTATGTGGAAATTTGCTTCAAGACAAATGCCGGCCATTCCAATTGGCTCTTTGATACCTTGCTCTTTATCAACAATATATTCCTGAGGAATAACATGAATTATTTCTTCACCCGGTTCCATAACTAATTTATGCATATCATCAATTAACCTGTCAATATCATCCTGGCTAATTTCATCTTCAAGGCTGTTACGCATAATACTGCCTCTATGTTGAAGACTTTTTATATGCTGTCCGGCAATTCCAACATTTATATGGTCGATATTCACGCCTGATTTTAGCTCTGCTTCCTCAACGGCATTTTTAATAGATTGAACTGTTTTGTCGATGTTGGCAACAACTCCTCTGGAAACACCTATTGATTCCGTTTTTCCCGAACCAAGTATTTCAATTTTTCCAAATTCATTTTTTCGTCCAACTATAGCTGCTATTTTAGTTGTTCCTATGTCTAAACCAACAACGATTTCTGAATAGTCCATATTATTTATATTTTAGTGCACACTATTTGATTTCTATATTTTAAATTGATAGTTTTATAATTGTTCCATCCTGTTTTTTTCAATCCTTTGATATAAAAGAGTTTTAATTTATCCAGTTTCTCATCCATATCGCTAATACTTCCGAAAATGATAACATGATCACCGACTTTGGGGATTAGCTCAATTTCATTTTTATTTATATAAATCTGCTCAATTTGAGCTTTGAAAAATTCATCTTTTGTTATCGCTTTGGCTAAAATAAAAATTTTATTAATAGTCGAATTATTTTTTATTGTGTCTCCGGGTTT
>JAIPBB010000036.1 GCA_021739805.1 Saprospiraceae bacterium
GTGGCTTTACAGGCAGTTCTGATATTTATTTAATTAAAACCGACACTATAGGAAAATTAGTTTGGGATAAAGCTATCGGAAATGCCAGTATCGAAATTGCTGAAGACATAAAACCTACTTTTGATAAAGGATATATAATTGCAGGATATTCAAACTATGGTGCAAACAATGATTATGAGGTCTTGTTGGTTAAAATTGATTCACTTTATAATGTTGAATGGTTGAAAAACTATGGTGGTACAAATTGGGATTTTGGTTATTCAGTTGTGCAAACTCCTGATAGTGGATTTGTTGTTGCCGGTGAGACATATAGTTATGGTAATGGCGACAATGATGTTTTTATTATAAAAACAGACCTAAACGGAAACAAATTATGGCATAAAGCTTATGGAGGGCAAAATGAGGATGTAGCAAAATGCATTATTAATTCCGACACAAATTTATTACTAACTGGATACACCAATAGCTTTGGGAAAGGTCAATATGATTGCTATGTTTTAAACCTTAATTCTTCAGGTGATACATTGTGGACTAAAACAATTGGCGATTCGCTTGATGATAAAGCATATTCAATCATGCTAACTAAGAATAAAAAAATTATTATTGCTGGCTCATCAGAAAATTATGGAGCTAATAAAAACGATGGCCTAATTGTAAAAACTGATTCCATTGGTAATGAAATATGGACAAGAATCCATGGTGGTCCGGATGAAGACATGTTTTATTATTGTCAACTTGGACCTAAAAACAACCTATTATTTACAGGTTTTACCGAAAGTTTTGGTTACGATAAAAAAGATGTTTACATATTATACTCATATAGTGATGGATATCATATAATAACCAATACTTTTGGAAGAGCAAAAAATGAATATGCCACTTCGGTAATTAATACATCTGATTCTGGTTTTGCACTGCTTGGAAGTACAACAAGTCTGGGCATTGGAGAATCAAATATTTATTTTATTAAAACTGACAGCTTATTACAAATCGATAATAACAATTATAATCATGAATTAGAAATTAATGAAGTTTCAGAAAATCATGTATTTCAAATTTTTGTATCACCAAATCCGACTAATGGAAAATTTTCAATAATATCGAATAAGTTGCATTTTAAAAATCTATTATTAGAAATTTATGATGTTAATGGTAGATTAGTTTACAGTAAATCAGGTATTGACTTTACAGTAAATAAAATTTTCAATATAAATGCATCTTTTTTAAGTAACGGTTTTTATATAGTAAAAATTCAAAATGATGATTATTCTATTAGCAAGAAACTAATAATCAAGAAATAAATCAATTTATATTTACATTAAAAATAAATCTAGCTAATATTCCAAAAACACTCTACATTCTTAAATACCAACGTTAATTTTCCTACTCCACCCCTACACTCTTTATTCCACCGGTATTTGGATAGAATTTCAACTTTGTTTGTTTAGCCGGAAGAAAAGTTACTATTCCAAATTGGCTCACTAAAAATGAAGCTTCGGCTTTCGAAGTTATTCCTTGCTTTATTGTAAATTTAGCATAATCAGGAATCCTATAATAAAAGCCATGTGACTTTTTATTTGGATTATTATTTTTCTCAAGAAAGGCTTCAACTTTTTTAGTATTTTGTGATCTATTGATATGAATATAAACCATTTCACCAAAAGCATCATTTGGTTTCATAACACCATTTTTCTTCGAAAACTTAAATAGTGGAGTCGATGCTGAATAAACGTTACTTTCAGGTAAATAGGTATATCTGTATTTATGAGTACGGGTTATTGTCATTCCTGTAAATAACATCATATATTCATTTTCCAGTTCTTCCATTTCAGTGTACATATATTCAATCGTTCCTTTGTCATAAGGTACTTCCTGATAGCCGGTGATGATTTTAAATCTGTTTTCTTTAATTTGCATAATAAAATCGGCAGCTTCTTTGGCTTTTAATTCCATCGACTTTTCAACTATTGTTTTCTTTAAAACTGTCTTTTCAATAGTGATAGTATCAAGATTAACCAACTCAATTACTGTGTCAATTTGCTCCATTAAATTATCATCGGCAAAATATTTAAATGTTTTTGAATAATCAATTTCCTCTTCACTCTTAGTAACACTTAGGGTTTCTTCTGTAGCTAATTCTGATTTTTCATTAATATTTTGTATAAGTCCTGATTCAGAAAGGTGGAGCATAATCTCTTTATTCTTTTTTAAATATTTGTTGCCAAGTTCAACATAATAAAATTCATTTGGGTCAGGTTCTGAATATGTGTTAATATTTATATCGCTAATTTCAAATGTTTTTGAATTAGACAAACGAACATTCTTTAGACCAAGATATTTTGATGCATAAGCAGCATAAGGTCCTTTAATTTTCTCAGTTTCAGTTATTACTACTTCAATAGAAACAAATGTTCGGGGAAGCGAATAAAACACTCCATCGGTTTTCGTTGCTACAGCATCTTCAGTTATATGAATTACGTTAAAACCAGAGCAGCCTGATAAGATTAAAATTATAAAAGTCAGCAAAAGGTTTAAAGTCCAGTGTTTTTTCATCTTTTTTAAGATTAATTTTTTTTGATCATTCAATTACAAAAATAAGTATTTATAAGCAAGTTTTAATGGCTTTTTTTGAAATTAACAATAATCCTATAAATGTGATAATCCCGTTAATTATCAATAGCTCAAATCCAATTTTATATCCATTTAATATCTCTTCTGAGTTTTCATTAATAAAATAACAGATTATAGGAGATGCAATCGCAATTAGCGGGACTAATTTATCTCTGACATTTTGTTTACTTATTAAACCAAAAGCAAATATTCCCAACAAAGGTCCGTAAGTATATCCTGCCACTGTAAAAAGTTTCTGAATAACACTTTGATCGTTTATTTCTCTAAAAACTACTATCACCAAAAGCAAAACAAATGCTACCGAAAAGTGAACTAAGTATCTTATTCTAATTTTTCGTTTTTCAGACAAATCAGTTCGTTTATTCAAACCAAGAAAATCAACACTAAATGAAGTTGTTAAAGCTGTTAATGCACTATCGGCACTTGAGTATGCTGCAGAAACAAGCCCTATAATAAATATCACTCCTACAGTAGGTCCAAGATGTTTTAATGCAATTAGCGGAAAAATGTCATCTGTAGTTTCAAGGTAAGTAATGCCGTTTTGTTTAGCATAAATAAATAGAATTGCACCCAACATTAAAAACATCATATTAACAGGAACCAAAGCTGCACTCATCCAATACATATTTTTCTTTGCATCTTTCAGGTTTCTGCATGTAAGGTTTTTCTGCATCATATCCTGGTCAAGGCCTGTCATAGCAATAGTTATAAATATCCCACTCAGAAATTGTTTTAAATAATGATGTTTCACTCCCCAATCTCCGCGAAAAATAACTTTTGAATACTCGCTTTCGAAAACATTACCAGCTAAATCAAATAATCCGACATTTAAAGATTTCGCTATAAGAATTATTGAAATTATGACAGCAAGGAGCATAAATGTTGTTTGAAGAGTATCAGTCCAAACAATTGTTTTTATTCCTCCCTTAAATGTATAAACCATTATAAGCAAAATAAATATTCCAACGGTAACACCAAAAGGAACACCCCACTTATCAAAAACAAATAACTGAAGAACATTTACCACTAAAAACATTCTAAAAGATGCTCCTATTATCCTGGATACTAAAAAGAAAAATGCACCAGTTTTATATGACCAAAATCCAAAGCGACCTTCCAGGAATGTGTAGATGGATGTTAGATTTAATTTATAATATACCGGCAGCAATACATTTGCGATTACAATATAACCAATCAAATAGCCAAACACTATCATCATATATGAAAATCCTGTTGACCCAACATCTCCCGGAACAGAAATAAATGTAACACCAGAAAGCGAAGCCCCAATCATTCCATAAGAAACAACATACCAGGGAGAAACTCGATTTCCAACAAAAAAAGTTTCATTATTTGCCTTTTTAGATGTAATCCATCCGATAATGAATAACATTATTGTATAAGTCAAAAATGTAATGAAAATTGATTGAGCTGTCATTTGATTATTTTATGAATAGCTTCGACAAATATAGAATAAGATTATTAATTGGTGAAAGTTTAATTTTTCTTAAATTCAATTGTATTTGTTGTCTTAGTTGAAATAAAAAGAGATGAAATCAAAATTCATAATCGACAATAAAAATCATTAAACAAGATAAGCTTATTTTAAATATCGATATGGTCAGGCATTAAATATTTCCTGCATTTTTGCAGCAAAACATCTGCAATAATTGGTTTAGTAACCAAATCGTTACAACCCACTTCAAGTACTTTTTCTATCTCTTCATAGAGAACATAAGCAGTTTGGGCAATTATTGGCAGGTCGGGACGAAATGTTCTAATTTTTTTGGTTGCTTCATAACCATTCATTTTGGGAAGCCTGATATCCATAAGAATAAGGTCAATATCTTCGTTTTCCTCGACCATTTCAACAGCCTTTTCACCATCCATAGCCCATAAAACTTGTGCTTTGGTTTTACGAAGAATTCTATCAATAAGCATGTGATTAGTTTCAATATCTTCAACTATCAATATACATTTATCTCTCCAAAAATAACCCTGTGAAGTAAAGGTCATTTCACCGGTTTCTTTATCAATATACCTTTTTTTTGCCATATTTGCTTAACTTACTGAAATTATTTTTCACACAATCATTAGTAAATAAATTACCATTTAACACCTTGACAAATATAATAATATTTTATTAATGTCCAAATTTGCTTTTTAATAAATTATCAATTTATAGCCAAAATATTATTAATTTTGTAAAAAAGAATCATAATGAAGTTTATTTCAACTATTATATTTTCAGTGTTTCTATTCTCAATCAGCTACTCTCAGATTGAACCAAGGTTTGACGAAAATTATTCTTCATCACCAATGGAATGGCAATTTGGGATGAATTTTGGGTTTTATTTTGCAAACAAAGCAACAGCAAATTATTATAATGGCAGCGACAAAAATGAAAACAAAATTCAATATATTTTAGGAAATAAATATAGGCGTGATGAAATAACAAGAGAGTTAAATGTTGTTGATTCTTTCGCTCTTAAAGAACTGCCTACTCAAATGAAATACGCTCCTGCAGTTATGGTAGGATTCTATACAAGAGGCGAATTGAGTAAAACTCTTGGAATAGTATTTCAGTTTAATTTTCAGAATTTAAAAACCACGGATTATTTCACCATAGAAAGAGATCCACCTATAGGTTATCTTAGAGAACCTGATCTTATCCTATGCCCAATTTATGGTGAAGAAAAAAGAATTAATATTGATGTTGGAATTTCAAAAATTTTCAGACCTAAAGAAAAAGTTCAAATATTTGTTGAAGGTGGGTTTAATATGAATAACACAAAAGTTGTTGCATCAAAAATCCAGATTGAAAATCTTGAGTATAGTCTTGTAAATGTGTATTTAAACCAGAATTATGTACCAAATTCAAACTTACAGGAATATACTATAAATCAAGGTGGTATTGGTTTTGGAACTTTTTTAAGCAGTGGTGTTAAACTAAATTTCAGCGATGCAATTTCAGTTGACCCGGGTGCAACTTTATATTGGAAAAGCATACATCTCGAAGGATATGATTACACTAAACTTCATTATAGTTTGTATGTAAGAATGATTTTTAAGCTTAGTTTTGAATCAGAACCATAACAATCATGTCAAAAAAAGTTAAAGCCGCAAGATTATCAATTCTTTCGAACACTCTTTTAATCATTATTAAGGTAGTTGCCGGAATTATAAGCGGTTCTGTTAGTATTATTTCTGAGGCGATTCATTCCGGTCTTGACCTTGTTGCTGCGATTATAGCTTATATTTCAGTGAGGATTTCAGATTTACCACCTGACAGAGAACATCCCTACGGACATGGCAAATACGAAAACCTTTCGGGGGTGATTGAAGCCCTTTTGATTCTTGTGGCTGCAATCTGGATTATTTACGAAGCAATTCATAAAATAATTGAACCGGGCGAAATTGATTCATTAGGGATTGGTATTTTCGTAATGTTTATTTCAGCAATTGTCAACTTTTTCGTTTCACGAAGATTGTATAAAGTGGCTATAGAAGCAGATTCAATTGCTCTTGAAGCAGATGCTCTTCATTTAAAAACTGATGTTTATACTTCGGCAGGAGTTGGCTTTGGAATACTTTTTATCTGGATTGCTGATTATTTTTGGAAAGCAGATTTTTATTTCCTTGACCCAATAATTGCCATTCTTGTTGCTCTTTTGATATTAAAAGAAGCATTTAATCTTTTTAAAAGAGCATTTTCGCCACTAATGGATTATAAACTACCCGATGATGAAATTGAAGAAATTAAAACTTGCATTTGTAATCATTGCAAAGGTTCAATCGACTTTCATAATTTGCGAAGCAGGAAAGCAGGTCATTTAAAATATGTTGATTTTCATTTAGAAGTCCCGGCAAATCTAACTGTTGAAGAATCACATAATCTATGCGATAAAATTGAAAAGGAAATTGAATCGAAAATTAAAAATATTGAAGTAACAATTCATATTGAGCCATTTGAAGAAAAAGATCAAGAAAATTATAAATAATATAAATCAACTCTTAACTATTTCTTTTTAACATTAAATTTCAGAAAATAAACTAAAATTATATTATATTTGTCATCTATGAATTCTTACATTTAATTGATTCTAAGTGTAGGCGAGGGAAAATTCATAAAAAATGAAGAAAACGACCTAGGATTTGTTCGAATTATTAATTAATGATTCGATCAATAATTAAACTGTTTTAAACTCTATTTTTTTATTAATAAATACCTACGCTATGAAAAAATTAACCACTCAAAAAAAGAAAACAATCGCAAAATTGCGGAACATCTTGCTGTTTATCCTTGTACTAACAGCAACAACAAGTCAAAGTCAAAATCTGATTTTCTCTTATTCACCTTCAACAATCTATGTTGGTGATACAATTACTTTTACTAACAGTTCAACAGGATTTCCGGCAGGAACTGTATTTAAGTGGAGTTTTGGAGACTGTAAGTTTAAAACTCCATATCCTGATTCAGCTTGCGTAGATACACTTTATACTCAAGGTGGAAATAGTATTACTTATGAATTCATTTATCCAGGAACCCATATGATTAACTTCTACGGCTATGACAACTCTGATAACTTAATACTAGATACAACTGTTTTGTTAAGTGCATGGAACAAATGGGATAGTTTAAAATGTAATGCTCCACCAAATGAATATTGCGAAAAAGTATGTAATGGTAGCTTTGAAGATCTTAAAGCGATACCTTTGTATACAGGGGAGATTCGTAAAGCATACTCATGGTCAGAACTTGCAAGTTCAAACTTTTCACCATGGATAATGCAAAATGTTTTTCCTTCTTCTGATCTGTTTTCAACTGCCAGTACAATGATATCTGCATCTGTTCCAAATAATATGTTTGGCACACAACAACCTCATTCCGGCAATAACTATTCGGGAATTATTCTATACAAGCCCATGAATATCGATTCGATTGATTATAGGGAATATCTTATTGCTAGGCTTGCAAGTCCTCTTATTGCAGGAGTTACTTATGAAGTTCAAATGTATGTTAACTTAGCCGACAATTCTGTTTACGCTGTGGAAGATATCGGTATTTATATTGATAAATTTTACATTGATACTTTAGGTGCATCAAATCCATTTACATATAATGATCTAAAGTTAGAAAAGAACAGTTTACCAATTACACCTCATGTATTGAATAATACCAGTAACACTATTAGCGATACATCAGCTTGGACATTGATAACAGGAACTTATACCGCTTCAGGTGGAGAAGATGGTATTTATATAGGAAATTTCACAAAATGGGATCAACTTCATGTTGATACTGTACGTTCTCATCCTATCTGCAAATTTGCATATTACTATATTGATGATGTTTCAATAAAGCCATCTATTCAAGATACAATAGAAAAAGTTATTTGTTTGAATGAGTCAATAATACTTGAAGCACCAATTTGTGATACCACAAACTATTATAATTACATATGGACTTCAAACCCAAATGACACTTCACTGACTGGACAACAGACTAATGCAGTTATAACAGTTACACCTTTGATGAATACCACTTACACACTTTCTTTCACTGATACAAATAATGTTACTGATACTGTAATTGCAATTGTTTATGTAAACAGTCCTCCCTATAATTTGCCGATTATTTCAGGCAAAAAATTTATTTGTGGAAATCCGGGCATTTCTGTTTATACAATTTTAAACTTTAATCCAAATACGGTTTATAAATGGGATATTAACAATTCTAACTTTTCAACTTATCCGAATATACTAACCGATTCCACTTTTACAGTAAACTGGGCAAATTATCCCAATGGTGGAATAATTTATGTGTATGCTTGCGAAATGGGGACTTTCAATGTTTTTAAATGTTGCGACCCATTTACTCCCGCTGATAGTGCAATTTATTATTGCAATGATACAATCTCTATCCAAACCACTTTTAGTAATGAAAAAATCTCAATTTGCGGATTTCTTTATATTAATGCGGATGTAACAATTAACAACTCATTGATTAAATTTGGTCAATTATCAGGAATTAAAATTTTGCCTGGTTACACTCTGACAATTAATAATGATAGTTTGATTGCAGGCTGCAACTATATGTGGGATGGCATCTATGCAGATGATTCAACCACTTCAATTATTATAACAAATAATTCATTTTTTGGACATGCTACTAATGCTGTGGTTGGTGCAAAAAATGCAAATATTAGTATAACTTCCTCAGAATTTAAGGATAATTTCGTTGGAGTTAAAATAAGGAATTATAATCCCGAATGTGAATTGGTTGTCTGGCCTGATCCAACGCCACCACCCCCTCCGGCGAATAATACCTATATTGCCGGATGTATGTTTCATAGAAGCACTACCCCTATGCCGACTTCTTTAGATCCTTATTATTATAATTTTATCGGAGTGCAAATCGATTCAGTATATGATATAACAATTGGTGATTATTCATTTGCCTCACTAAAAAACACATTCGACAACCTATTGTTTGGCATAAAAAGTATTAATTCAGGATTGCAAGTTTATAATAATGAATTTAAAAATATCAGTCATACTGCGGCAGTACCGATAGTTGACACCTACAATCATCCTTTGGAGGGAGCCATACATTGCACAAAAGCTATTTATACCGCCGGCTCATCAATCCCTTCTTCACAATATATAAGTTGTATTAAAAATGATGTTATAGTTGGTGGTTTGGGATTAAAAAGGAATGTTTTCGAAAATAGTAATTTTGGAATTTTCACTTATAAACATAGTTTATTAGCTTTAAACAATGAATTTACTGAGCAGTATTTCAATGCGATATATGATTATCTTTCACTTGGTATTTCACATATTAACAATAATGTAATTGAACAACATAATGGATCTTGGGCAAATTCAGCAATACTTAATTCTGCCATTAGGATGGAAAGTGCATTTAAGTCCTTGATGGGTAAAGACCTGGAAATTCTTAATAATGAAATACATAATACCCGTACTGGAATAGCTGTTATAAATGCAACTTCAGGTACATCAGCTTATACTTATCCAAAATATGCAAGGATTGGAAGCAATTTGATTTATTTTGATAGTTTTGACCCATCTATTAATAGAAAACATTATGGTATTACAATACAGGATTGTGATAGGATTAGAGTAGCAGGAAACCATATTGAAAACAATTCAGGTTATGAACCCCAATATGGCAGTTACGATTATTTACAGGGAATACATGTGGCACATAGCACAGCTGCATGGATATACGATAACCACCGTATTGCCAAAACAGGTTATGGGATTTTTGCTGTGGGAGTTTGCACTAATACTCAATTTTCGTGCAACGACCTTGATACCTGTGGACATGGATTTTACTTTGAACCACAAGATACAATCCCTAATGGTGGTATAGTTGCTACTTTTATCACCCAACAAGGACATGCAAGCAGGGCTTCCGATAATATTTGGAATAATAATTATAGTGATAGAATTGCTGGTAACCTTAATATTGGAACAATGCCAAAAGTGCCATGGTATTTCAGGGGAAATCATGATATTCAACCATATAGCCCATATATTACAAATACTAATGCAGCTATTTTTATACAAGATAATTCAAACACAAATGTTTCAAGCCAATGTGTTGGTTTACCTCAAGCAATTGATGATGATGACCCTGATGCTAATATTCGAAATCAACGCTATGGTGCTATTGTTAGAGAAGAAATCACTTATGATGTTTTGGAAGATGAATTTGAAGAAATGAATGAGGAATATCTGTTCGAAATATTATATTCCGACCCGGATTTAATGTATCTTGGCGAAGATGACGACACAGCATATATTAATTTTTACAATTATCGTGTGAATTCAACCATTGCTGAATTTACAGAAATCCAGGATTTAATTGATGAAGGTGATATTAACCAGGCATTAATGGAAAATGGAATTGTAGTTGCACAAACTGTGATTGAAGTGAATAAACAGGTTACTAACGATATTTACCTAAATGCTTTAGCCAATGATATTGAATTTGACCAAACACAATATGATGCACTATTTGCCATAGCATCGCTTACGCCTTATGTAGGAGGTGAAGGAGTTTATTCGGCAAGAGTAATGCTAGGGCTTGACCCAGATGACTTAAATTTGCCATATAGAAAGAAAAATCCGTATCCCGACACTGAACGAAGTCGAAGTGTCTATGAACTTAAGATTTTCCCCAATCCAACACAAAATGAAATTACTATTGATTTGAATAATGAAGGATTAACATGTAAAGCAAAACTTTTCCTATACAGTTCTGTGGGCAATAAAGTTTTAGAAAAGGAAATAGACACTGAACAAAACATTCATACAATTCAACTAAAAAATTTACGTCCAGGGGTATATTTTTATAATTTTGTAGCTAATAAAACCTATAAAGGGAAAATTATAATAATGGATTAAAATATTAATTTAAATTAAGCCAGTCAGGGTTTCACTTTAAGTGAAGCCCAGACTTTATTAAAAACAATGAAATTCATTATCAAAATATTAATCATTGCTTACTGCCTATTGCCTACTGCCTATTTTTCCTTTTCTCAAAATTTAGTACAAAACGGTAGCCTTGAAGAATATTATAATTGTCCTTATAGTAGCACACAACTCGATTTTGCTAAAGGCTGGTTTGCTCCATGGGGGGGGGGGGGGATAAGCGAATATTTTTATGCTTGTGCAACAAATTATTCATTTAAAGTACCTAAACATGGTTCAGGATTTCAATATGCGAAATACGGAAAAGCCTATTGTGGTTTTAGTATGTTTAATCCCAATTCTAACTGGAGAGAATATGCCGCAACTGCATTAAGTTATGAACTAAAGGCTAATGAGAAATTTTGTATTTCTTTTTTTGTTTCATTGGCAAACTTCACTAATTATGGTATTGAAGATATAGGTATCTATTTTAGTTATGATACAGTACAGATAGAGCATATTATAGCAGACACTATTAATCCGCAATTAATTAATACTAATGGTATAATTTCAGACACACTTAATTGGGTAGAAATTTCAGGAACCTATATTGCAAAAGGCGGTGAAAAATTCATTACAATAGGAAATTTTAACGTAAACAGACCTACTAATTATTTGAAAGTATATTTTTCAGGTGGAGCTTACAATTATTATTATGTTGACAATGTTTCTGTTTATCCATGTAATGCTCCGGTTTATGCTGCTGAGTGCGGTATTGATAAAGTAATTTGTTTGGGTGATAGTATTCAGTTAGGCACCCACAAAATTGAGCAATATGAATATTTTTGGTTTGCTTTTGGCAATAAAAAAGATACGCTTTCAAAATTAGCTAAGCCTTATTTTTCACCTGATACTACAACTACTTATATTTTAAAAGTATTGGATTTTAAGTTTGATTGGTCGGCAGATACTGTTACTATTAAAGTTGTGGAATGTGGCAAACCAACTAAATTAAATGTTTATCCTAATCCTACTTATGGAGAATTAATTCTTGAGTTTAATAAGCCTATTCTTTCCCAAACATCAATTAGCTTTTACAATATGTTAGGGCAAAAAATCCAAAGCTTCTCTCTGCAAAGCAATGCAGAAAGCAAAAGTGCAAAAGTTAATTTAAGCGGTCTTGCAAGTGGACTTTACTTTTATCAAGTAGAAATTGAAGGAGAAGAAAGTTTTAAGGGGAAAATTGTTTTGTTGAGATAATCTCAGTCGTAGTTTCACTTTAAGTGAAGCCCCGACTTTACATACAATAAACGAAAGTCAAATGTACGATAAAAAATTATCGAATATCGACACTTCGACATTGCTCAGTACAAGCCACCCAATATCGAATAATGAAGTTTGGGATATTGGTAAAGAAGGTGTTTACACAGCAAGAGTAATGCTTGGATTAGATCCTGAAGATCTAAACCTGCCATATAGAAAGAAAAATCCATATCCTGACACTGAACGAAGTCGAAATGTCAATGAATTAACTATCTATCCAAATCCAACAACGAACGAAATTACTATTGAATTAAGTAGTGAAAAATTATCAGGCAAAGCGAAACTCCTACTATATAGTTCTGTTGGTAATAAAGTTTTGGAGCAGGAAATAGATACAGAACAAAACATTCATACAATTCAACTTAATAAGCTACAATCAGGTGTTTATTTTTATAATTTTGTTGCTAATAAAACCTATAAAGGAAAAATAATAATTTTGGATTAATTTCCTAATAAATGAAGTCGTCATAATTAATTGTTGACGACTTCATTTATTAAATCCATAGAGTAACTAATGAAGCAATTTTTCAAAATATTACTAATTATAATTTTCTGTATTTTAGGTACAGTTGGTTCAAGCTTTTCTCAAAATTTAGTTCAAAATGGAAGCCTTGAGAAATATTATCAATGTCCTTATGCGGCTGGACAATTAGATTTTGCAAAAGCTTGGTTTGCTCCCGGGGGAGGGGGGGGTCTAGTGAATATTATAATGAATGTGCTGATTTTTTAACATATAAAAGTATTCCAAAAAATACAGGTGGTTACCAATGGGCTAAAACAAGCAGGGCTTATGCAGGTTGTGGGTTTACACTTAGCCCGTTAACTAATTGGCGTGAGTTTGCAGAAACAAGGCTTACTCAAACTCTTGATTCAGGCAAATCCTACAAAGTAGAATTTTATATTTCTTTAGCAGATAAATCAAAATATGCAATTGAGGCAATTGGTGTTTATTTCAGTAAAGATACAATAACATGGTCTGCACTTGACCAGAATTATCATCATCCACAGGTGCTTAATCAAAACGGGTATATAAGTGATACAGCTAATTGGGTATTAATAAGTGGGATTTACTATGCAAAAGGTGGTGAACAATTTATTACTTTAGGTAATTTTAACATTAATACTCCTTTTAATTATAAAGTGATAAATTCAAATGGATGGGAAATGGCTTATTATTATATTGATGATGTTTCGGTATATCCCGTAAATACTCCTGTTTACAAAGCAGAGTGTGGCAATGATAATATTTTATGTTTGGGTGATAGCATTCAATTAGGTACTCAAAAATTGGAGCAATATGAATATTTTTGGTTTGCTATGGGTAATGAAAAAGATACGCTTTCAAAATCAGCTATGCCTTATTTTTCGCCGGATACAACTACAACTTATGTTTTAAAGATGCTGGATTTTAAGTTTGATTGGTCGTCAGATACTGTTACTATTAAAGTTGTGGAATGTGGCAAACCAACTAAATTAAATGTTTATCCTAATCCTACTTATGGGGAACTAATTCTTGAGTTTAATAAGCCTATTCTTACCCAGACATCAATTAGCTTTTACAATATGTTAGGGCAAAAAATCCAAAGCTTCTCTCTGCAAAGCAATGCAGAAAGCAAAAGTGCAAAAGTTAATTTAAGCGGTCTTTCAAGTGGACTTTACTTTTATCAAGTAGGAATTGAAGGAGAAGAAAGTTTCAAGGGGAAAATTGTTTTGTTAAATTAAACTTAAAGTCACGGGGTGAATCATTAGACAAACATAAATTCAAATATCAATTTCAGCTTAAAAGGCAAAATCATTCACCCCGTGACTTGTAAAAAAGCAATAATCAATTATAATTCTTTCACAAGCGGATGCTCGATAATGGCTTTTCGCTTCCATCTCCCTGTCAGATAATACATATAAGAAAGAAAAAATCCTGCTGTCCAGGCTATTGGAATACCCCACCATATACCTTCATAACCCAAACCTACTGACTCTCTAGATAAGAAATATGATAATGGTACTCTCATCACCCAAAGTGAAATAAGTGTAATAAACATTGGAATTAAAGTGTCCCCTGCCCCACGTAATACACCATGTGTAACAAACATTGAAGAAAAAACCAAATAAAATAATGATGTTATTCGCAAATATGAAACGCCAATAGCAACAACTTTAGGATCATTCGTAAATATCCCCATTATTGGTTCACCTAACAAGAAAAATATTGCTGTCATTGTAATTGAAATAATGCTTGTCATCTTCAATGTTGCAATAAATCCCTTTCTTACTCTTTCGATATTATTGGCACCTATATTTTGCCCAACAAAAGATGTAAGAGCCATTGAAAAGTTCATTGCAGGCATTGCAGCAAACATATCCAAACGACCGGCAACAGTATAAGCTGCAATTGTATCTGTGCCAAAATCAGCTACAATTCGCATTAATGCCAGCATACCTAATGAGACAAATGTCTGCTGAATTCCGGTTGGAATTCCAATTTTTAAGCTTTTAATAAATATGATTTTATCAAAAACAAGTTTTTTAAATGAAAATCTGATTAAGGGATGGAATTTGTTTAAATAGATTATTGAACCAATAAATGTTACACCATGTGATATAACAGTTGCAATTGCAACACCCTCCACTCCCATTTTTAATACAATCACAAAAAATACATCTAAAACTATATTTAAAAGAGTAGAAATTATCATGAAATATAATGGAGTCTGAGAGTCCCCTAAACCTCTTAATACTGCACTTGTTCCATAAAATCCAAACATAAGCAGAATTCCACTTACATATATTCTAAAATACAAAGTTGCTTCAGGAATTATTTCTTCCGGCAATGCTAACCACTTAAAAATATATGAGCTTAAAATGAATCCAATTATAGTCAAAACAATTGATGCCCAAAAAATAAAAATAAAAATTGTGTCAATAGTTCTTTTAACACTATTATTATCTTTTGCCCCAAAAAATTGTGAGACAACAATTGTAGCTCCGGTAGTTATCCCGATTGTCAGGGATATTAATACAAAAAGAACCGGAAATGATGCTCCAACTGCTGCCAGGGCTTCATCACCTATAAATTTCCCTACAACAATACTGTCAACCACATTATAAAGCTGTTGAAAAACATTTCCAATAAGCATGGGTATAGCGAATCTCCATATCAATCTACTTTCCTTGCCAACTGTCATATCTTTCATATAGGAATCTTGGTTTTTCTAAAAAAAGAATTTGCTAAGTTAAAAATATAATGAATTAATCAATGAAAAGGATTAATCATACTAAACCTTACATCCACAAAATGACATACAACAAGCTTATTGTCATGGGCTGACTCGCTCACTTAAGAATTATATAAATCTCTCATCTTTAAATAGTCAGACAGGGACTTGCGGATTTATGGCTAAAAAAAAAGCCATCCGTCAAAGGCGGATAGCTTCATAAATTCAAACCTAAATTATTCTAAATATATTTTTTCACAGTTGTTAATAAGACATTTATCTTTATAGGCTTAGTGATTAAATCATCACAACCGGCTTGTAGAACTTTTCCTTTTTCATTTGACATAACATAAGCAGTTTGAGCGATTATTGGCAAGTCGGGTCTAAACTCCTTTATTTGCTGTGTGGCCTGATATCCATCTAGTTCAGGTAATCGAATATCCATTAATACAAGACTTATTTCAGGATGATTTCGGCACATTTCAACAGCTTCAAGTCCATCTTGAGCCCACAACATATCAACTTTAGTTTTGCTTAAAGCAGCAGAAATAAACATATGATTGGCTTCGACATCTTCCACAATAAGAATTAGTTTGCCACTCCAGTTAAATTTATTATCCCAATCAAAAAATTTATCATTTGAACTCATAATGAAATATTTTTAGTAAAAATACGCAGTAAAAATACGACCTGAAAAAACAAAAGTAAACTCTTTAAGGTTTTTTTTTATAAAAAATGCCCTGCAAAGAGCAAGGCATAGAATTAATTAATAAATTACTATAAGTTTATTTGTCTTTTTTGTCGGCATTCTTAGCTGCACTTGCTTTAGACGGAACAATTGACTTACGCATTGCTGTATCAGCCTGAATATTATCAAATTTATAATAATCCATAATACCAAGATTTCCATTTCTGAAGGCTTCTGCAATAGCCATAGGAATTTGAGCTTCAGCTTCAATAACTTTTGCTCTTGCTTCCTGAGCTTTTGCAATCATTTCCTGCTCAGTAGCTACAGCCATAGCTCTTCTTTCCTCTGCTCTTGCCTGTGCAATATTTTTATCGGCATTTGCCTGATCGATTTGAAGTTCGGCACCAATATTTTTTCCAACATCAATATCAGCAATATCAATTGAGAGTATTTCAAATGCAGTTCCTGAATCCAGTCCTTTAGCCAAAACTAGTTTTGAAATTAAATCAGGATTCTCAAGAACTTTTTTGTGTGAATCAGCAGAGCCAATTGAAGTAACGATACCTTCACCAACTCTAGCTAAAATAGTTTCCTCTCCTGCTCCACCAACTAATTGTTTAATATTTGCACGAACTGTAACTCGGGCTTTTGCAATTAACTGAATACCATCTTTAGCAACAGCAGCTACAGGAGGTGTATTAATTACCTTTGGATTAACCGACATTTGAACTGCTTCAAATACTTCTCTACCTGCAAGGTCAATTGCTGTTGCAGTTTTAAAGTCAAGCATAATATTTGCTTTATCAGCAGAAATCAAAGCATTTACGACACTTTGAACTCTTCCACCTGCCAGATAATGAGCTTCCAGTTCATCTCTCGTTAGTTTTAATCCGGCTTTTGAAGAAGTAATCATGCTATTAACAATAACACTTGGTGGAACTTTTCTCCACCTCATTAAAATTAACTGAAGTAATGATATTCTAACACCTGATAATAAAGCTGTGAACCATAATCCTACAGGGATTAGGTAAAACAACAACCATAAAATAAATATGGCTCCAACACCGATACCTACTAATCCTCCTAAAGGAATAGTATCAGCTAAAATAATGGAATTGATTAAGTTTAAATTCATTTTGTATAATTATTTAGTTTATAAAATTTTGATATTCTTTTATTAATCTTCTTCTATGTTTATAGGTTTTACCCAAACTTTGCTTGCTTCAATTTTAATAACTTCAACTTCTGTATTCTCATCAACAAAAAGATTAAAAGTATGAACTTCATACAATTCATCATTAATTCTTGCTTTACCTGAAGGTGCAAGTCTTGCAATAGCAATCCCTTTATCACCAACCTTAATTATTTTTGAATCAATTAAATTAACCTGGCTTTTGATTTCTGATTTTAGCGATAGTTTTTTCCATGTGTTCGCCCTAATGGACAGGTAAATAGCTATAGCTGATAAAAACACAGTTGAAGCAACAGTAATATGCCCTGCTGTATTTCCAAAAGTGACATAGGTTTCGTAAATACCAAATATAACACATCCAAAACCTAAAACACCTACAATACCTGTTCCCGGAATAACTAATATTTCAAGTACTAACAATAATAATCCAATTATTATTACAACTGCAATTATCGACCAGGTCATATATTTTCTTATTTAATGAGAATGCTACAAATATAAATAAATATTAGGAATTTGGTAAATAAAAAATAAAAGAATTTTCTTGCTAAAATTTATTTTGAAATGATAAGAGATTATAAGCAAATTATACTATTTGTTTCATATTGAAATAATCTCATACAATTACAGTATATGTCAGTTTTTCTCTAAGCAATTCCGAAATCATTTTTTCAGCTTAATTGCATGGCCGGATTTACCAATGCAATAGTTATATTTTTTTTATAATTTGACATTTTTAATATCAGAATATAATGTAAATTTGTATCTTAATTTTAGAATTGAAATGACATATAATAATTCCAAACCTGAACAATGGCATGCAACTGAATATAATAAAGTTCTTGAAGATTTAGGAAGTTCGATAAATGGGTTAAAATCTGATGAAGCTGAAATTCGACTTGCCAAGTTTGGTGAAAACCGTATTAAAAGAAAGTCCAGTAATAGCCCATTAAAAATTTTGTTTGACCAAATTAACAACCCATTAATATGGGTGCTTATTGGTGCAAGTATTTTAGCTGTTTTACTTGGTAAAATCACAGATGGACTTGTTGTTCTTGCAGTTGTTATAATTAATACGATAATTGGCTTCATCCAGGAGTTTAAGGCAGGGAAAGCTATTGAGGCTCTAAGTGAAATGGTACCTCAAAATGCAATTGTAATTCGCGATGGTAAAAAAAATATAGTTCCTGTTACTGAAGTTGTTCCCGGTGATATTGTTATTCTTGAATCAGGCGATCGTGTACCGGCAGATATGCGGGTTATTATGCAAAAAAATCTTCAGGTTGAAGAAGCAGCATTAACAGGTGAGTCGCTACCTGTCCAAAAAACGGCTAAAGCTGTTGAACTTGATGCTCCTTTAGGAGACAGGACTAATATGGTTTTTGGAGGAACACTTGTAACAACAGGTACTGCCACGGCAGTTGTTACAGGCACGGGTGCAAATACAGAACTTGGTCGGATTTCCGACATGCTGGAGGAAGCAATTGACTTGCAAACTCCACTTGGTCATAAGCTTGCTCTTGTTGGGAAATATCTTACAATCGGCATTATCGTTGTAACTCTCATAATTCTGGTTATTGGCACTTTACGTGCAACTGAAAATGGAATCCCAATTATTCTGGCATTAAAAGAAGCATTGATATTTGGTATAGCAATAGCGGTTGGTGCTATACCTGAAGGATTACCTGCAGTTGTAACAATAGCTCTTGCAATAGGTGTACAACGCATGGCTAAGCGAAATGCAATTATCAGGAAACTTCCTGCCGTTGAAACCCTTGGAAGCACAACAGTAATTTGTTCAGATAAAACAGGCACTCTTACCCGTAATGAAATGACCGTTACAAAACTATGGACACCTGACATTTCGATACAAGTAACAGGTACAGGTTACTTTCCTGAGGGTGAGTTCAGGGTAAACAATAAAAAAATTGACAAATTGGATTTAAATATTCAATCTCTATTAACAAATGCTGTTCTGTGTAACGATTCTGAAATAAATCATACCAATAACAATTGGGATATAACCGGCGACCCTACTGAGGGCGCTTTGGTAGTTGCTTCTGTGAAAGCCGGGTTAAATTACCAGGATTTACGAAAAGAGTTTCTCAGAATTGATGTGTCACCTTTTGAATCGGAAAAACAATATATGGCAACTCTTAACAGTAATGGTTTAAATAATAAAATCATTCTGAAGGGTGCTCCCGAAGTTATTCTAAACCGTTGCAATAGTAAATTCGGAAAACTAAACGACAACACTCAGCTTATAATCGATGAGATTGAAAGGATGGGAAATAGAGGAATGCGTGTTCTTGCTATTGCTCAAAAGGATGTGAAAACAAACTTAACGAATTTGACTACAGGCGAATTGGAATCAGGGTTTTCATTAGTAGGTTTAATTGGTATGATAGATCCACCACGAGCTGAAGCAATTGCCGCCATTAAAGCTTGTCATTCTGCCGGCATCGTGGTGAAAATGATTACAGGAGACCATAAAGCTACTGCACGTTCCATTGCAATTGAACTTGGTCTTTCTGATAATGGGGATGTTATTTCGGGTGCTGAATTATCAAAAATGGATGACAACACTCTTATAAAAGCCTTACGCGAAATAAATATTTTTGCCCGTGTTGCTCCCGAGCATAAACTTCGTTTAGTGAAAGCTCTTCAAAGTGATGGTCATATTGTTGCCATGACCGGCGATGGTGTAAATGACGCTCCATCCTTAAGACAAGCAAACATAGGTGTAGCTATGGGCATAACAGGAACATCAGTATCTAGGGAATCGGCTGATATTATTCTTACCGATGATAATTTCTCAAGTATTAGTGCCGCTGTTGAAGAAGGCAGGCGAGTTTACGACAACTTGATAAAATCTCTTGCATTTTTACTGCCAACCAACTTGAGCCTTGCATTTATATTAATGTATGCGATAATGTTTTTTCCGCTCAACTTGCTCACCAAGGAATTCCTTTTGCCTATGCTTCCAGCACAACTTCTCTGGATAAATCTTGTTGCTGCTGTTGCCCTTGCACTTCCCTTAGCCTTCGAAGCAACTGAACCGGATATTATGCAACGACCACCAAGAAAAAGCAATAGCCTATTTAGTAGCTTTGTGGTTTTCCGTATTATTTTTGTTTCTCTTTTATTAACAGCAGGAACAATTCTACTTTTTAACTGGGAGTATTCTAACTTAATAATGGATGGAATAAAAGCATCAGAAGCATTGCCAAAATCACAAACCATAGCAGTTACTTATGTAATAATGTTCCAAATATTTTATCTTTTAAATTGCCGATCACTTGGTGAAACAATATTTAAGATAGGAGTTTTCAGCAATAAGACTATTTTTGTCGGAATAGGTGTTGTATTGTTCTTTCAGGCAATATTTATTTATAACCCGTTCATGCAGAATGTATTTGGTACAGTCTCCCTCAATCTTAGAGAAATAATCCTTTCGGTGGCTACCGGTTTTATTATCTTTCCTTTAATTGGATTGGAAAAACGCATTCGTATTTGGTATAACAAGAAATTGTAATAATTTAATTAAGTCAGCTTCCTGTTAAATTGTTACCTATTTCTTATAATACTTATTAGCCTGCGGCAAAAACTTTTTCATTTCAGCAATTCGATTTGCATCGCTTGGGTGAGTACTAAGAAATTCGGGTTGTGCAGCTCCTCCTTTTGATGCCATTCTTTCCCAAAAACTAATGCAATTAGCAGGATCGTATCCTCCCATTGCCATAAATACCATTCCTAATTTATCAGCTTCGTATTCATGTTTTCTTGAATAAGCTAATGTTCCAAGTGTTGAACCAACACCATAGGCAGCCATAAATATGTTTTTTGTTTCCTCCGGCTTCTCCTGCATGGCAACTTGTAGTGAAACTCCGCCAAGAACTATCGCCAATTGCTGTGTCATTCTTTCATTACCATGTTTTGCAACTGCATGAGCCATTTCATGACCCATAACAACAGCAATTCCGTTTGCATCTTTTGTGAAAGGTAATATTCCTGAATAAAACACTATTTTTCCTCCCGGCATACACCATGCGTTCACAGAATTATTATTCACAAGGTTAAACTCCCAATTAAAGTTTTTAATTCGTTTTTGTTGCCCTTTTGATTTTAAAAATGAAGTGATAGCAGTTGATATTTTATTACCAACATCTTTAACCATTGCAGTATTCGCATTAGATGCAGGCATTGCAGGATTTTCAGATAAAAAACCTTTATAACTGCTCGCACTTAAACTCATCATATAAATATCAGGAAGCATTTTAAACTGGCTCCTGTTTGTTATCGGGACACGTGAGCATGACACTAACAATGTAATAATTAGAATGATTACAGAAATTTTTCCTTTTGTCATATTTCAATTTTTAATTATTTATTTAACTTTCGCAAGCTCTACTTACCCAGCTTGCCGTAGGGTTGTATAATTGAACAATTTTTCAAGTCTCTCATTTTCAGTGATTAATTTTTCCATTAACAATTCAGTATCAATTTCCAGTAAATCTGCTAAATCC
>JAIPBB010000037.1 GCA_021739805.1 Saprospiraceae bacterium
CTGTGTCCTGGTATAATGTGTAAAGTCCTAATGCATTTTGAAATGGTGGGGTTACGTTGGGAGGATTATTAGTACCACAGTTTAATAAGGTTATCTGCATATCACGCCATATCTCGGCTACAAGAATACCGCATTTATATGCTGAAACTTTTGTGGAAGTAACAAAAGCACCGGTGGTGTATGAAGTAAATGATATCTCTCCTGTATTAGGATTAACAGTTGCAGCTACATTATTAGGGTTTTGCATTGGACCGGGTAATGGACTATTCCAGCTATATCCTGCGGCATAGGCAGTAATAGGTGCTCCGGTTGATAGCAAGGGCTGTCCCCATGCATAAACTAATGAATCAAGCTCAACATCCCATGCTAAGTGATTATAAGTAAATGGATAGCCTGTACAGATTACTGTTCGCGGAATTTCGGCAAAAGCCGGAGAATTATCAAAACAAGTACTTACATTTTGGTTATTATAGGGATACATAATAGCCCTGATTCTAGCACTAAGACTGTTCGCACCAATAATATTAGTTGATGGATTTCTACAACACATACCATAATAAAACATCCAGCCACTTGCAGGTGGTACTCCTATTAGTGGAACACCATTGGGATATGTTCCATCTGATGTGTAAATATATTCCTGAATGGCTCCAAGGTTTGCATTTGCTCCGGGCATAGGGCTTGAATTATTACAATAAATATGAGGAAAGCCCGGATTATTATTACATGTTGGAGATATATCCTTTGGCCAACCTGACACAATTGACAAATTAATAGAAGAAAAACCAGGAACTGTTGTGGTTAATGGTGCAGTTGTACCAAAAGTTGCTGCACTACCATAAGCAGTATAACATTCTCTATAAAGTTTCAAAGTGAATCTGAAATTTCCATTAATACATGTCCAGGTAATTTCACCTCCCATATAATGGGTTGCATTAACTTCACTTATAAATAGTGAAGAAAGCATGATGAATAAAAATAAAACTAGTTTTTTCATGATAATTTATTTAATTTAAAAATCCTATAGTAAAATTATTTTCCAACAATAATTTCAAACATATCTTCTTTTCTGTAATATTTATTAGCCAATTCTCTAAGTTTTTCTGAAGTTATATTTCTTATAACATCAAGGAATTGATAATAATAACTATAATCAAGTTCATAATCAATTAGGGATTTAAACTTATCAGCTAATGCAAATGGTCCGTCTATACTTCTAATAAATACTCCCATCATATAATTCCTTACAAGTTCCAACTCGTAATTTGGGATTAATTTATTTTTTAAAATTTCTAATTCTTTGTAAATTTCACTTATAGCACTATCGCAAACATCAGCACCAACCTCAGAAGTTATAAAGAAATAACCTGAATTTTTCAAACTAACTATTGCTGAACCAATTCCATAGGTATATCCTTTGTCTTCTCTAATATTATTCATTAATCGAGAACCAAAATATCCTCCAAGCACAGAATTTAAAACTTGTAAATCCTTAAATTCAGGATGAGTTCTATTAAATAATGTTCGTCCTATACGAATAGCTGATTGAACTGTGTCTTGTTTTGTTATTTTATGTTTTGATTTCGAGTTTGAATCAATGGTGTAAATTGGTGAATCAGGAATATTTTTCGAATTCCAATCATTGCCTCCAAAATGATTGTTTAGTTTTTCAATTATACTTTCATCAAGTTTACCTGAAACAATTATTTTACAGTTTGGAACAGAATAGTAAGAATTGTAGAATTCAACCAAGTCTTCTCTCTTGATATTATCAAAAGTTTTTATTTCCAAAACTTCACCGTAGGGATGCTGTTCTCCAAAAATTATTTCATTAAACTTTGTTCTGGCTAAATAATTTACTTTTTTGCTATTAACAATAAATCCTTGCTTTTGTTTTTGAAGAAATACCGAAAGTTCATTTTCATTAAAGGATGGTCTTTTAATTATTTCTTCAAGAATTTCAAAGGTTTTGTCAATATATTTATTTAAAGTGTATAATGAAACTGACGCATTATCCTTATCGGAAGATGCTTCAATAAAAGCTCCATAAAAGTCAATTCTTTCGGCAATCTCCTCAGCAGAATATTTTTTTGAACCTTCGACCAACATTTTAGAGGTTGAATAAGCAACAAATGACTTTGGCTCATACCAACTGCCTGCACCAAAAATAAGTTCAATTTTCACCACATCCTGAGTGCCTGCATTTATCTTATACACAGGAATTCCGTTGTCCAATTTAACTTCAAGTGGTTGCTCCAGATTTATTGTATCAATACTTAAAACCTGGGGTTGAACTTTTCTATTTATATCTATTATCATATCTGTAAAACCCTTTATTTAATAAGAGTTATGTTGCCAACTTTTCTATGAGGGTTGCCTAAACCATCAGTATAATTAATTCTATAAAAATAAACTTCGGATAAAGCATCATTACCTCGATACTTACCGTCCCATCCTTGGTTAATGTCGTTAGTTTCAAAAACTAATTCACTTCTTCGCGAATATATCGACATAGAGAATTCTTTAATTCCTATACCCTTCACTAAGAAAACATCATTATAACCATCTCCATCTGGTGTGAATGCATTCGGAGCAAAAACACTTGAGCAACTTTTGTCAATATTTATTGTAATATTTTCTATCCAAACATTGGATTTTTCATCAGTACAGGTCACCGTATAAATAGTTGTATTTACAGGCTCAACTTTTATAGTTTTTAACGTAGAACCGTTATCCCAAATATAGGTTTTACCATAACTGGCTGATATAATAGCATCTTCACCAAAACAAATAAACTTTTCGTTTGAAATATATTTTGGATCAGGAATTTCTGTAGTGGAGTTATTTTCGACTTCTTTAAAAGACTCTTTGTTTTCGTTTGATGATGAATTATTAGATTTTGAATTTGTAATTTCTATAGGTGTATTTTCCTTTGGTGGATTATTATCAGTAAGTTTTTTATTAATATTTTTCTCATCCTGTTTCACTCCTTTATCAACTACAATTTCTACATTATTTTCCACATTGCTATTATTTTCCACAACTTGATTTACTTCTTTTTTTGGTTGAATTATCTGACTATTTGATTTTTCAATTTCTTCAACTGTTTCAACTGTTTCATTATTAGCGTCATTAATAGTATTATTTTGAAGATTATCTACAATTTGTGGATTATTAATATTTTGAGCTGTGGTTTCATCTTTCACAGAGATTTCAGTTTTGTTGCTTTCAAATAGTTTTACTGCAACAAACACAATAACAGTAACTATTGCAATACTACCTGCTATTTTAAATAAATTTGAGAACTTTGAAAAACCAGATTTTTTTGGAGTATTAATATTAGTGCTTTCTTTAATGCCATTCCAAACATTGTTTGATGGTTGTATTTCAAATCCATCAAAGGCATTTCTGAAAACATCTCCTATTTCGTTTTGTTCTTTCATCTTATTAGTGATGATTAGTGTTTATAAGTTTATTTTTTAATACATTTCTAGCTTTCAACAATTGCGATTTTGAAGTATTAGTAGAAATATTAAGCATTTCTGCAATTTCTTTATGACTGTATCCTTCAATTTCAAATAAGTTAAAAACTAATCTATATCCAGTTGGTAGATCTTGTATCATTTTTAATAATTGTTCACAAGAGTAATTTTCATTAAACATACTATCACCTGAAAACTGTTCTTGAATCTCTTCAATATCAGTATGAAAATAGTGTTTTTGGTTACTTCTGTAATTATTTAATGCTGTATTAACCATAATTTTTCTTATCCATCCTTCGAATGAGCCTTCGCTTCTAAAATTTTTCAAGTTTGAAAAAACCTTGATAAAACCTTCCTGTAATGCATCTTCTGCTTCTTCAATCGATTTAAAATATCTTATGCAAACTCCAAGCATTTTAGAGGCGTACCTCTTATATAATAACTCTTGAGCCGAACTATCTCCCTTTATACAATCTCTAATTATTTCAGCTTCAGAAATCATTAATCTTTGTTGTTAGTGTTATGACACATTAATAAATAAAAAAGTTGCCTGTTAATAATTATTTTTACAATTATTTTTTTATTGAAAATTTTATGATGCTATTCCAATTAAAAGGCGAATGAATATATTTATCATTATAATTAATTCCCAATAAAATATTTTCTTGATTTTAACTCCTATTTTTTTGCCAAATAATATAAAATAGAACAATTATTTTCACTGAATATTTTCTTTGCTTGAGTGGAAATATTATCACTTGAAACTGATAAATATTTATTTATTTCAGTATTAATATTTTCAGCATCACCTAATAATTCAAAATAAGCCAGGTTCATTGCTTTGTTTAAAACACTCATTTCTGCAAAAAGCTTGGATGATTCAATTTTGTTTTTAACCTTTTGAAGTTCAATTTCTTCAATTTTTTGTTCTTTGAGTTTTGCAAGCTCAGCAAAAATTGCAGATTCTGCCTTTTCTGTAGAAACACCTTTAATGAGTTTTCCGGAAATAATAAACAATCCATTATCAATATCACCAGTGATAAAGGCTTCACATTCGCTAAATAATCTCTGTTTTTTTACAAGTTCATAATAAAGTCGTGATGATTTTCCGTTTGAAAGCAAATCAGAAAGAAGATCAACTGTATAATAATCTTTATCATTTCTGGAACACATATGGAAAGTCATATCTATTTGGTCAAAAGGAACATCTCTTTCAACTTTAAGAGTTCTTTTTTCCATTTGGACTGGTTCGACTGGTAAATTTCTTTGATAAGTACCATTGTTTTCGATCGAACCAAACCATTTTTCGCTTAGTTGCTTTACCTGATCAACATCAACATCACCGGCAACAACCATTATTGCATTGCTTGGATTATAAAACTTATCATAAAAACTGATAACATCTTCCATCCTTGCATTCTGGATATGTGAGATGTCCTTTCCTATAGTGTTCCATTTATAAGGATGAACTTTATAAGCCAAAGGTTTTAGCAATAGCCAGGCATCACCATAAGGTTGATTCAGATATACTTGTTTGAATTCTTCAATTACAACACTTCTTTGAACATCAAGACTTTTAGGCGAAAATGCAAGATTTAGCATTCTATCAGATTCGAGCCAAAAAGCTGTTTCAATATTTTGTTTGGGAACAGTTAAATAGTAATTTGTTATATCGTTATTTGTAAATGCATTGTTTTCGCCACCTACTTTTTCGAGTGGCTCATCATATTTTGGAATATTAATAGAACCTCCAAACATCAAATGCTCAAATAAATGTGCAAATCCTGTTTTATCTTCTTCTTCATCCCTGGCTCCAACATTATAAAGAATGTTCATCGCAACGACTTTTGTTGAAGTGTCTTGATGAACAATTACTTTTAGTCCGTTTTTTAAAATAAATTTTTCGAAATTTATCATGAATCTTATCATAGATTATTTGTTTGCAAACTTAATAAATATACACATAAGTTAAAAGCAGCTAAAATCTTAAGTAATTATTAGATGTTTTGAAAAATTATATAGCTCAAAAATCACAAAAAATCACTATAATTCATAGAATATTATTATAGGTTGAAATTATTTATAATTTTGCTCTTCATAAGAGCATGAAAATAAAAACCTATTATAAATCAAAAAATACATTAACAAAATGAAAAGAGACCAAATAGTTTTTGATATTATTCAAAAAGAAAAAGAACGTCAGACTCACGGTATCGAACTAATTGCTTCTGAAAACTTTGTAAGCGAGCAGGTTTTGGAAGCTATGGGGTCAGTAATGACAAATAAGTATGCCGAAGGATATCCCGGAAAAAGATATTATGGCGGCTGCGAACAAGTTGACAAAACCGAACAATTAGCAATCGACAGAGCCAAAGAATTATTTGGTGCGGAATACGTAAATGTACAACCACATTCAGGTGCACAAGCAAATGCGGCTGTATTTTTTGCATGTCTTCAAACAGGTGATACTTTTATGGGATTAGATTTATCGCATGGCGGTCATTTGTCGCATGGTTCTCCTGTTAATCTTTCAGGAATAAATTATAATCCAGTTCCTTATTTTCTTAATAAAGAAAGCGGAATGGTTGATTATGATGAAATGGAAAAAATTGCTCTTGAGATAAAACCAAAACTCCTTCTTGCAGGTGCTTCTGCCTATTCTCGTGATTGGGATTATAAAAGAATGAGAGAAATTGCAGATAAAGTTGGTGCTCTTTTAATGGCTGATATTGCTCATCCAGCCGGACTTATTGCCAAAGGTTTATTGAATGACCCAATGCCTTATTGTCATATTGTTACTACAACAACTCACAAAACACTTCGCGGACCACGTGGAGGTATGATTATGATGGGTGAAGATTTTGAAAACCCTTGGGGACAAACAACTCCAAAAGGTGAAATCAAAATGATGTCGCAAGTATTAAATTTTGCAGTATTCCCAGGACAACAAGGTGGACCCCTTGAACATGTTATTGCATCAAAAGCAGTTGCTTTCGGTGAAGCTTTAACTGATTCATATCTTGAATATGCTATTCAAATGCAGAAAAATGCAAAAGTTATGGCTCAGGCATTTGTTGATAAAGGATATCATGTTGTTTCAAACGGAACTGATAATCATTCAATGCTTATTGACTTAAGAACTAAATTCCCGGATATCAGTGGTAAAAAAGTTGAAAACACTTTAGTTCTTGCCGATATTACTATTAATAAAAATATGGTTCCTTTCGACACACGTTCACCATTTTCAACATCGGGATTAAGAGTTGGAACTCCTGCTATCACAACAAGAGGTTTAAAAGAAGCAGATATGGGAGTTATTGTCGATTTGATTGATGAAGTAATTTCAAATATCGATAACGAAGAAGTAATTGCATCAGTTAGAAAAAGAGTTAATGAAATGATGTCACACAGACCATTATTTGCATACTAAAATATAATTCATAAAAATTTAAACCACTTTAGAAATAAGGTGGTTTTTTTATTAACTGATGTTACGCAATTTGTTTAAATTAGATTCCTCACTTTGTTCGGAATCTAAAAGTGAAATTCTATTTTTGCGTAAGATCAGTTATTAAGTAAAATTTCTTAACTTTGATTAAACAAAAAAACAGACAGATGAAAAAAGCAACTTCCCTATTAATCATTATTTCATTTTTCTTTTCCATTTCAGTAAAATCTCAAACTACTGATTTCTCAAAAATGAATGTGAAAGAAACCGTTGATTTCATTAACAAACAACTGAAAGACCCACAAGAAAATATTTTTTCTTGCACAAATAGTGGGGATGTGGAATTTAAGACAAAATTTTCTGTCATTAAATTTAACATAAAAGATATCACTATTTTTAAATACAATACTCCAATGGAAGGATGGTTTGACGCACTACTATATTGCACGGGTCAATGTGTAAAACTTGAATACGAGTTAGAAAATAAAAATAGAACCAGCAATGAGGGAAGTTTTGGAGGAATATCCAGTAAAGCTACTCACGATATGGTTGCAGCTCTTAAACATTTGCAGGAGATTTGCAAATAATATCAGATAAACTCTGTTTAGGAAATTAAAATAATAAATATTGGGTATGCATTAATTTAACAATGTAGTTTTTGAATTTTCTAGAATTGGAATTTGTGTTTTATTTGTTATTTGATTTTTGTGTTTTGGAATTTATTGAAAATTACACATTTTTACTTCCATTAATAAAAGCAGAAGAACCATAAAAAAATCCCCTCTTGAAATTTAAAAGGGGATTTTTCATTTGAATATATTCTCGGATTCTAAAATAATCCTTTTACTTTTCCTGTTTTAGTGTCAATATCAATTCTGCGATAAGCAGGATCGGAACCAGTTCCAGGCATTAGTTTGATATCACCTGCAATCGGAACCACAAATCCGGCTCCCTGAAATACATTAACATCTCTAATAGGGAGTGTCCATCCTTTTGGGCGACCTTTTAAGTTAGGATTGTGTGACAAACTCAAATGAGTTTTAACCATACAAGTTCCTAAAGCTCTTAGTTCAGGGTCTGCATCAATAGCAGCAATTTTCTTATTGGCTTCAGCTGTATAAGTAACACCATCAGCACCATAAATTTCAGTTGCTATTTTATGAATTCTGTCTTTTAGAGGCATTTCAAGATCGTAAAGGAATTTAAAATCTGGTTTTTCTTCACAAGCATCAATAACAGCTTGAGCTAATTCAGTTGCACCTTCGCCACCTTTTTCCCAATGTTTACTAACTGCAACTCGAGCTCCTGTGGCTTGAACGGCTTTTCGTATTAAATCAACTTCAGCATCAGTATCAGTATAAAAATGGTTTATACAAACAACCGGTGGAATACCGCTTTTTTGAACTGTTTCGACATGAGCAAGTAAATTTTCCATTCCTTTTGCTACTAACTCAAGATTTTCTTCAGTGTAAGCTTTGTCAAGAGCTTTACCCGGAGTTACTTTTGCTCCACCACCATGCATTTTCAATGCTCTAACGGTAACAACAATTACTGAACAATTTGGAGTTAATCCACTGAAACGACATTTTAGATTCCAGAATTTTTCGAATCCGATATCAGCACCAAAACCACTCTCTGTTACATGATAATCGGCTAATTTTAAACCAATTTTATCAGCAATAATTGAAGATTGTCCGATTGCAATATTAGCAAATGGTCCTGCATGAACAAGAACAGGTTGTCCTTCGATAGTTTGTAAAAGTGTTGGATTGATTGCTTTGATTAATATAGCAGCCATTGCACCATCAACTTCAAGATCGGCGGTTGTGATTGGTTTAGCATCTTTAAATTTACTGTAGCCAACAACCATTTTTCCAATTCTTTGGCGCATATCTGCCAAAGTGGTTGAAACTGCAAGAATTGCCATTAATTCAGAAGAAACAGTAATTTGGAACCCACTTTTCATTAGGAATCCATCCATTTTGCTTCCCATTCCAATCATCATTTCTCTAAGTGATTGAGCACAAAAATCAATTGCCCAACCTATAGGAACATTTCTTGGGTCAATATCTAATCTTTTTAGTCCTCTACTTTCAAGAAACTTATCTGAATAATTAAATTCATGCTGCATTCTACTAGTAAGAGCAACCATAGCAAGATTATGAGCATTTGTTATTGCATCAATATCTCCTGTTAAACCAAGACTAAAATCAGCTAATGGAATACACTGTGCTAATCCACCACCTGCTGCAGAACCTTTGATATTAAAAGTCGGTCCGCCTGAAGGTTGACGGATTGCACCAATTACTTTTTTATTTAGTTTTCCTAATCCCTGAACCAGTCCCATTGTAGTTGTAGATTTTCCTTCACCTAAAGGAGTTGGCGTAATAGCTGTAACTTCAACATATTTACCATCAGGTTTGTCTTCTAGTCTGTCGAGTATTTTTAAAAAATCAAGTTTTCCCATATAATGACCATAAGGTAATAACTCCATTTTGTCTAATCCTAAGTCTTCGGCTAATTGGTAAACAGTTTTCATATCTTCTTCAGCTGCTTCAGCAATTTCCCAGTCTTTCATTTTCGTTGGGTCTAATTTTTTCATAGATGTAGTTTTTTTAGTATTTATAAAATTGTTAAAATAATATTAGTTGTAAATAGTTAAATTTCAAACCTATAAACTACTAGGAGTTTTTAGATTTTCATATTGCTATATTAATAAAAAAAACTTTATTATAAAAAATTATTTCGAGTTTTGGGTTTCAGGTTTCAAGTTTCAAGTTTCAGGTTTCACACTTCGACTTCCTCAGTGCAAGGGTTTCGAGTTTCGAGTTACGAGTTACGAGTTACGAGTTGCAAATTTCTAATTTCTAATTTCTAAAATCTAAATACTAAAGTACTAAATACTAATTTCTAATTTTGATTTCAGCTAATTATAATATCTTTGCTTCGCATTTTAGAATAACAATCATTCATAATGAAAAAATTAATGAAATTTCTGGTAAGGAATATTCCTCGCCAAACCTTAATAAAATTCAGTTTTCTTTTTAGTAAACTAATTTCGGTTTTTTATATTGGTAATAAAGTTGAATGCCCGATTTGTGAAAGTAAATTCAGGAAGTTTCTTCCATGGGGAAATAAAGGAGCCGAAAACAGACTTTGCCCTAACTGCCTTTCGCTCGAACGTCACAGATTAATTTGGCTATACTTAAAGAATAAAACAGATTTTTTCACTGCAAGCTTAAAAGTTCTGCATGTTGCTCCTGAACAACCATTTTACAAACGTTTTCGAGCATTAAAAAATCTTGATTACACCACCGCCGATCTCGACTCCCCAATTGCTGACATTAAAGTTGATATTATGAATATGCAATTTGAAGATAACACATATGATGTTTTTATCTGCAATCATGTTCTCGAACATGTTGATAATGACATTCATGCTATGAAAGAAATTCACCGAATTCTAAAACCCGGTGGATGGGCAATTCTTCAGGTTCCAATAAATTTTAATTCAAAAGAAACTTACGAAGACCCAAGCATAACCGACCCAAAAGAAAGAGAAAAACATTTTGGACAATACGACCATCTTCGTTATCACGGTTTAGATTATGGTGACAGATTAAGAAAAGGCGGTTTTACTGTTGTGGAAGAAGATTATGTTAATGAATTTCCGCCTGATATAATCGAACGCTATCGTCTTCAAAAAGAAGAGATTCTTTATTTGTGCAAGAAAATTTAAGAATTCAAAAATGTTAAAAATACTATTTCTTATAAAAATAATTTATCTTTACAATTCCAAAAAAACAGTGTTGCCTTTCCTAGGGTTTAAGTAAATTATTAATTCATTATTATTAAAGTTTGATTTGATTCTTTTAAATGGGTTAAAATATTGATTGTATTAATTAAAGGGAAAAAATATGTATAAAGTTGTATTACTACGTCACGGTGAAAGTGTTTGGAACAAAGAAAACCGATTTACAGGCTGGACAGATGTTGATTTATCGGAAAAGGGAATATTAGAGGCAAAAAGTGCAGGTGAATACCTTAAAAAGGAAGGATTCACTTTTGATATTGCCTTTACTTCAGTTTTAAAAAGAGCTATCAGAACTTTGTGGATTACGCTTGATGAAATGGATTTAATGTGGTTACCTATTAGGAATTCATGGCGACTAAACGAAAGGCATTACGGAGCTTTACAAGGTTTAGACAAATCGGAAACAGCCGCCAAATATGGTGAAGACCAGGTATTGATTTGGAGAAGAAGTTATAGTACACCTCCACCGCTACTTGAAAAAACAGATGAAAGATACCCCGGTAAAGAACCGGTTTACAATGGTCTTCTGGATGAAGAAATACCTTTGGGTGAATGTTTGAAAGATACTGTCGAAAGATTTCTTCCACTTTGGGATCAAGATATTGCTCCAACTATTTTGTCTGGATATAAAGTTATAATTGTAGCTCATGGCAATAGTCTCAGAGCTTTGGTTAAATATCTTGACAATGTTTCGGATGAAGATATTCTTAAAATGAATATTCCAACAGGATTACCACTGGTTTACGAATTAGACGAAGATTTAAAACCAATTAAAAGCTACTATCTTGGTGACCCCGAAGAAGTGAAAAAAGCTATGGATGCTGTCGCGAATCAAGGAAAAGCCAAATAGAAGTGTTTGGAGTGCCTAGAGTGAGCTAAAGTTTGGAGTGCCTAGAGTTTGGAGTGTCTGGAGTTAGAGGCTCTTTTTGAATATCGAATATCGATTAACGATTTTTGAATTTTGAAAGCTTTCAAAAAAGATGCACTAGAATTAAAATATTACAGTTTTATTTAATGTTTGCTATTTTTGCTTTCAGAATAATCATTGCATATATTTTTCGAATTATTATAGAAAATCAATAGGGATGCTATTTGGCAATTATACTGTATTCTTTTATATAGCTATTTTCATTATTATTTTCAACCTGATTAAAAAGTTTGTCAAAAACAGACACATTAGGAATACGATATTAATTGCAGGAAATGTTCTGGTTCTTTTAACTGTAGTTAAAGAACACAGCATTATAGTTTTAGGAATACTAAGTTTAATAATTTTTATAATTGGGAAGATTCTTCAGAAAAGGAATTTCAAAACATTATTTATTGGTTTTATTAGTTTTGTAATTATACTTTTTACCATAAGAAATTACATTATTATACAGGAGTTAATTTCGCACACATTTCTATCGATTATTAATGAACCTATTCTTTCAGTTCAAAAAGTTGGAATTTCATACATCCTGTTTCGTTATGTTCATTGGTTGATTGAATCTTACAGGAAAACGATAAAGCAATCGGATTATGGCACATTTGTAAATTACATATTATTTTTTCCTACTTTCCTTGCCGGACCAATTGATCAGTACAAAAACTTTCATTACTGGATTGGAAATAGAAATTTAAAATATCATAAGCCTCTATTCTTTGCAGGTGTTTCCAGAATATTTTTAGGAGCATTAAAAACATTACTAATAGTGCCTTTAATAATTGATTATGCCTTAGATTATCATCTTCTTTTAAATAACTTCTCACATCTTATTGCAATTATTTTAAATCTTTTGTGCTATTCAGTTTACATCTATATTGATTTTTCAGGCTATAGTGACATTGCAATTGGAACAGCCTATTTGATAGGAATTAAAACTCCTGAAAACTTCAACAATCCATATATATCAAAAAATTTGTCAGAATTTTGGAAGCGTTGGCATATAACTTTTTCAAATTTTTTATTAGCCTATGTTTTCAAACCATTCATCTCATTATTTAATCTAATATTTTCGAAAAACCACAGAATTGTAAATACGATATTAGGTTATTTAACAACATTCACCATTTGTGGATTGTGGCATGGTAGTACAATTAATTTTGTTTACTGGGGATTATGGCATGGAATAGGTCTGTCATTAAATAAAATCTGGATAGTCTATTTTAAGGATAAATTAATTCGTACTGATAATAGCATTTACAATTTTGCAAGTATCGCTTTAACATTTATTTATGTTAGCTTCGGTTGGGTATTTTTCAATTACTCTCATGAACAACTCATTGAAATTTATAATTTGTTTTAAAATGGGGATTTTACATAAAATATATAAGACTAAAAATCTTAGCAATTATGGACAATTTATATTCATAAGCTTGTTTGTTTTACTTATCGCTGGAAAGTTTTTGATCAGTGAATTTAAATCTGAGCCTATTACCAGGCAAATTTATACCTTGAACGGAAATAATATAAAATATAACGACAAAATATTCTTAACTGAATTTTTTAATTCAATAAAACGAAATAATGGTTACCTGATACTTGGAACATCTGAATCAGGAAGTGTTCATAATGGCAATTTTTACCAATTCCTAAATTCCGACACAACTATAAAACCTAAATTCTCTATACTTAGTGGGGCTGGCAGAACAGCCGGAGTTTACTTACCTGTTTTCATTAACAATAAAGAAGCTGTCGATTCTTTAAAAGTTATTTACTTAATAAATCCAGTGTATTGGAGGACGGAACTTGCTAAATTAGATGTTCAATATTGGAATAGATATAACAATTATCATCTCGTAAAAAATGTTCAGCTAAATAACGAAGATTTGGATGCTTATAATGAAGTTCTGAAACCTTATTGCGACAAGCTAAATCCCGGTCAAACAATACAGTATTCAATGGAATATTATTTAAGAAAATATAGAAAACCATTTTTTCAAAATTTTTCATTCAAATTAAATCCTGAAAAGTTTAATAAAAGATTTTCTTATGTTAATGAGATTACTGAAGGATTGAATCAATATAAAAACTTTGGCAAAGTCGATACTTCTGAAATTGATATTCAGTATAATGTTACTCATAAGTATTTGGAAAAAGCATGGTTAAATCCAATTGAAAGAAGCACTGATTATCGTTATAAAGAACTTGAAATATTTATTTTGTTTTGCAAAAAATATAATGTTGATATTACTTTTTTGGTAGCACCTTATAATGGAGTATTTATCAAAAAATTTAAACCGGAATACTATGATGAATTTCCCCAAGCAATGGAGAAAGTTATTGAAATACTGGAAAGAGAAAAGGTCAAATATATTGACGCAACTGATTTAAGCGATATCACTGGAACTTTTATTGATAATCAACACTTTTCTTCCTATGGTGCTTACTTAGTTTATGAAAAAATTAAAGCTTATGTTTCCTCAGAAAAAGATTTATAGAATAATGATTAAAACTTTAATAGTTGTAGTTTTAATTGCTCTGTTGATGTATTATAATAGTAGCGACATACAGTACTTATATGCGAATTTTTAAAATTGCAAATCAATTTTCAACTCCAAACTCTAGGCACTCCAAACTCCAAACTTTAGGCACTCCAAACTCTACTTATGAAATCCTATCTGAAAACCAACTGTAAGTCTTGGCAACTCGGAATATTGAACTGAATTATTGAACATGTCGGATAATCTGTATTTTGCATAAAGGACATATCTGTTATACCCAATTTGGGCATAAGCACCATAATTACCATCATTCATAAAATTCAAACCATTAACTGAGGTTCTTACAATATTACCATTAGGCAATTCATCTTTCATAAAATGCTGAGCTGAGAATCGCCAATCGGCATAAGCACCAATGTCTAAGAAATTCCCAACATAATTACCTCTTCTACCGAAATTAAATCTATTGTAAACACCAATTCCTAAATTTTGTGTAGCAAATCTTTCTTTATCGTGTTGGATAGTATCAGTAAATGTTTTTGAACCGTTTTGCTTTATAACATAAGTGTCAGTATTGTAATTTATTTGATATCCTATTGCATAATGATTGCAAATCTTTAATTTATATCTTACTCCCATATCAAAACTACCTGATGAACCCTGATTTATTTCACTTCCGGCACCATCGGCTTCGCCAAGAATAAAACCGTAACCCATATAAAAATGATAAAAGTTTTGACGGTTGGGTCCTCTGTTAGATATTTTGCAAGTTGAGCTAACATCCTGCTTGAAAATTGTATCCTGAGCAAAACTTAGCACTGTAATCAGTAAAGCTATAATTGTTATACTTAATTTTTTCATTTTAATATTTTTTGATTTTATTTGGTTCTAGTGTTTATTCGAGACTACTCCACAACATAAGTCATAGTAAACCCCTTATAATGAAAGTTTAATTTCTGACCTTTTTCCATTTTATTTAAATCAATTTCTAATGGCTCCTTATCATTTACCGATATAATATAATATTTTTCCAATAATCCATTCTCAGCCTGAATATTATAATATAGTAGCCGACTTCCTTCTCTATCACTGGTATTGATAAATTTATCTTCAACTTTAACTACCAGGAAGTTAATTTTTCGAACTAAATCAAAGGTTGGGACAATATCTTCTTTTTCATTTGTAAAGTATTTTGCCTGTGGCACTCCAAAACCATGAGCATAATCAAAATATGGATAAAGGCTTCCCGACTTTTCAATTTCACGAAACATTTCCATATTTGTTTTATCACGATTCATTTGCCATGCACAAGCTGCAAAACCGGCAACCAATGGACTGGCAAAAGATGTACCTTGGGTGGAATTCATACCTTTCTTGCTAGCTGCCACAACATGTCCAAAAGCACAAACATTAGGTTTCATTCGCCCGTCAGCAGTTGGACCATATGAACTAAAAGATGTATGATAACCGGTTGCGGGGTCTATACCACCAATAGATAAAACACTATCGGCATCGGCAGGGGTGCCAATAATTTTCCATTTGGCTGTTCCTTCGTTTCCGGCTGCATTAACAACCAAAATTCCTTTTTTTGCAGCTAAATTTGCTGCTTTGGCAACAAGTGAATTCTTTCCATTCATTTGCTCAGGGAAATAGCGATTAAAAGTGTAGCCCAATGAGCTGTTGATAATATCAGCTCCATTTTTATCTGCCCATTCAACAGCCGCAAGCCAGTTTTCTTCTTCGGAATAAGGCTCGGTTCTGACTTCGGTTCGGGCAAGTAAAAACTCGGCACCGGTCGCCAAACCAATTTTTCTTCCGTCAATTATTCCACCAATGCATGACATAACATTTGTTCCGTGTGAAATAGCCCGATAAACATCTTCTTTGTTCCGCGTGAAATCCCAGGTTTTAATTATTCTATTGTCTTTTCGGATATGCTCAAACGCAGGACTGGTATTTACTGATGGAAATCCGCCATCGAAAATTGCAATACGTATTCCTTTACCGTCAATTCCCTTTTCTTCGAAATATTTTCGGCCTAAAGTTTCTGTCTGACGATTTAGTATATCAATTTGATCGAAGGTTAATGTGGTGTCGTATTCAGCTGTAATTGGGTAATAAAACATTGGTTCAACGGCTTTTACAAAAGCCAATTTTGAGATTTGTATCAACTGGTCCTGTGTTGCATAAACAGCCATACAATTAAACCAACGACTTACTTTTGTTGTTGAATCAACAATTTCAGTAACTGAATTAATATACTCTGTTTTAACCGGAAAATCAGTTGGGTCATAAAGTGAAATCCCGTTTAAGACTCTTCGTTCAATTGCCTTTTTATCAAAATACTCATAGGGATTGAAACTCACACCATCTTTATCGGTGAAGAAAACCCAGTATTTATTTTGAGAAAAAAGGCTTTGACTAATTGAAATTAAAATAGTTAGAACAACTATTCTTGATAATATTTTCATTTGATGTATTTTAATTTTGCATAATAAAATATCGTGCAAATGTAGGAAATATTGTTTTGGGAGGAAAAAGACTTTTTGTATTTAGTGTAAAGCCTATAATGTTATTTGAATATAATATTCTCAAAGAATTTTAATTTTGTAAACATTATCCATGTATTGTGTTCCATTTCAATTATGTTTAATTCAATCTTTTCTGCTTCCTTTGCAATATCTTCACCTGTTTTATAATCTGAAATATTTCTGTCATATACATTTTGCTCTTTGCATATTTGACCATAATAGCAGCGATAGAAAAACAAATCATCAAGTGTCTTAATTTTTGGAGGTAGGCCCTTTGAAGTAATTTTTTCCTGAGCTAAATATTCTCTTATTGCAGGAAAATAAACACTATAAAGTTCAACATCTTCATTATTTATAGTATCAGCAGCGATTACACTAAATCCAATTATGCGCTCTTCCATAACAAATCTTTCATTATCGAAGAAGTATTCCGCATTAATTATTAGCCCTTTAAAACGATATGATGATAAATCAGATTCAGTAAATTCTAATTCTTTATCGTACCATTTGTCATCATCATAGGTTTTTATATCCTTGCTGACTATGTTTTTGTTAAGCATTTTAAACAATCTATCATTTTCAAAAAGTATTGGATTGTTTTCAGGTATAACTTTCCTCCAAACTCGCTTTTGCCAAACTACCATTCTTTCTTCCAGTTTGAAATAATCTATACAACCATCACTATTATATTCAATTTTGTATTGAGGAATGTTAAGTAATTTAATTGGTTTATCATTAGGAACTTTTGGTATTAATCGTTTGAAAACAAATGGATTTTCATAATCTCTTTTCATGCGAAGCCTTCCGGTGCTATCCCATATTGACCATTTTCCAATTCTATAATTGTTCTCAAATTTCCCTTCCGATTTCTTTTGTCCGTTTTTATAATATGAAACATAATTTCCATTGAAACGACCTTGTGTTAATTCATAATAACTTTTAAAGTTTTCATCTTCATATTTGCATTTTTGCTTTTTTGAATCAGTTGAAAATGAAACTAAAACCAAAATAAATGCTAAAAAAAATAATCTCTTCATTTTTGTAATCCCCAAAACTCTAATAATGAATTATTTGATTTAATATCTTTATCTATGACTATACGAAAAGCAATTTGACGATAACCTTCATCAGCATAATAAGTATAGAAAATTGAACTAACATCATTCTGATATAAAAAGGAGTCACCGATTACTAATTTCCGTTTTAATTCTTGATGATCATCAGATTTGTGAAAATAAATTATATCGTAATAAAAATTCTCTTTTAATTTTTCGTCTAGCGGAAAATAATAGAATCCCGGATTATAACAACCTATTAACCAATCGGAGTATTTTTCATTAAAGTCATTATTAATATTACTACTATCTAAATAATAACTTGAAGCAAGCCATTCTGAGCATTGAGGCAATCTGTAAATAAATTCAATATTATCTTTAGAATTTCCTTGTAAAGTCTTCCATCGACAGAAATTCATAGCATTATCCCATGAAATTCCTAAAACAGGAAAATCATCGTAATCACTATTTGTAATATATTCTTTATAAACATTAGCATCTATTGTAATATTTGAATCCGGAAACTGACTTAAATAAAACTTTTCTGAAGAGTCCTTTTTTACTGATTCTAAATAAACCTTATATTCCTTAAAAGTTATAAACTCACTAATTTCAAAAGCATTTATTTCTGATTTTGTCGTCGTATCTAAACTATAAAACTTTGCAAAGTGTGAACAAGCTTCATAACCAATTACATCATAAAGATTGATTTCCTGTGCAGGTATTTTATAAAAATGTTGAGCTGAGATATTAATGCTCAAGAATATAGACAAACTTATTGCCAATAATATTTTTATCATTAAACTTTATTTTGTTTTCAAATAACTTAACAAAGCTAGTAAAACATAATTAGAAAAAAAATGAAATAGATATTTGTTTTCAATAATGTGATTCTCCTAATTTCTCACTATATCAATCTCCTCCCCCAAAATCCATTTTTCAATAAGTTTATCGTTAAAAGTGATATCTGAAAATTAATCAGTATATTATTAATGCAATTTTGCCTACTTTCATATGATAAATTAAAATAATAGACTAGAAATAATAATGAAGCACAGATTACTGAACACCTTCGCTTACTTCAGACATTCCCATTCAATTAATTAAAATTTCCCCTAATTTCTCAAAGGAGTTAATTTCAAAAGTAATTTCTTCATTATGTTTCTCGTTGAGGTAGTTAACAAAAACCTGATCGATTCCGGCATTTCTTGCTCCAATAATGTCAACATTAATATCATCGCCAATCATAAGGCTTTCTTCGGCTTTTGCTCCGGTTAGATTTAAAGAATATTCAAAAATTTCGGCTTCAGGTTTTTTAACACCTGCTCTTTCTGACGTGATAATTTTATCGAAATATTTCATCAAATCAGTATTTTTCAATTTAGCGAATTGAACTTCTTCAAAACCATTAGTAATAATGTGCATATTAAAATGTGGTTGAAGCTTGTCGAGAGTTTCATGGCAATGCGGGAAAAGTTTTGTTTTAGTCGGGCTTATTTTAACATATTCGGCACTTATACTTTTTGCCAGTGCAATATCATAAATACCAAAATCATTTAGGGTTAATTCAAAACGATAATAACTAAGTTTTTCTTTAGTGATTTCTTCTTTTCTATATAAATCCCACAGTTTATTATTATGTTGATTATAAATTTCAATGAATTTGTCAAAATTGTCAACACCTTTAGCTTTCAAATCAAAAATTGTATAAATATCATGGAAGGTTTCTATTGCATTATTGTCAAAATCGTAAATGGTTCTATCAAGATCAAAAAAAAGGTGTTTGTAATTTTTCATAATAAGCTAATATTTTAAGCTTGCGAAAGTAAAGAATTATTTTTAACCAACTGAAATGAAATTAGAAATTAGTACTTTAGTATTTAGAGTTTAGTGTTTTAGTATTTAGAAATTTAACCATATAAGGCATAAAAGGACATATAAGTATTTTAGCTCTACAATAATTTAGCAATTTAACAATATAACAATATAACAATTTAACAATTTAACAATTTAACAATTTAACAATCGAACAACTTAACAATCGAACCATCAAATTTCTAAATCCACATTATATTAATTTTGCAATATTTTAATTTATTCTCGAATAATCCCTATTTTTGTTTTTTAGATTTTAAAGATAAAAAATGGATATAGACCTTTTCATTCCCTGTTTTGTTGACCAGATTTACCCTGATACTGGATTTAGCGTTGTTAAAATTCTGGAAAAGCTAAATGTTAGAGTTCATTACAATCCAAATCAAACTTGTTGTGGTCAAATGGCTTTCAATAGTGGCTATTGGGACGAAGCAAAAGCATTGGGTGAAAAACTGATTAAAGAATTTTCAAACAACCGTTATATTGTTGGTCCATCAGCTTCATGCGTTGGGATGGTTCGAAATTATTATCCCGACCTTTTTCATAATACAGCCCTGCACAATGAATATAAGCAAGTTCAGAAAAAAATCTTTGAGTTTACTGATTTTGTTGTAAATATTTTAAAGGTTGAAGATGTTGGTGCAACATTTAATCATAAAATTACTATTCATGATTCCTGTGCAGCGATAAGAGAATATGGACTTAAAGATGAACCACGAAAGTTATTAAGAAATGTCAGGGAGATGGAAATTATCGAAATGCAGGAAAGTGATACTTGTTGTGGCTTTGGTGGAACGTTTTCGGTTAAACATGAGCCAATTTCAACAGCTATGGCAGAACAAAAAGTTGAAAATGCTTTAAAAACGGGTGCAGAATTTATCACTTCCACAGAAGCATCGTGCCTTATGCACCTTGAAGCATATATTAATAAGCATAAACTTCCAATAAAAACTATTCACATAGCAGATATTTTAGCATCAGGGTGGTAGAATCCTTTATGAATTAATTTTAGAATTTTAGATTTTAATATTCTGTTTTTCCTATGCAATATCTTTAATGAGTTTGAAGGAAATTCCAAATAAAAAGCATCATCCCGATTTTATTCGGGATAAATAATAGCGAAACTTTAATTTTTGTATCCAAACAATTGGATTATTTGTTATATTTGCAATTTAATTACTACTTTATCAATAACTATAGGCATTTTATGTCCTTCAATCTCTAGGCACTTATTAATTAATTATTATCCTAAGTGTTTCACTAAAATATATTTTGTTTAAATGTTTCAGGCAACCTTAAGATTTTTTGATGTGTCTGTTATTTGAACAGGTCTAATTTAAATTATTTATATTATGAAAAATAAAGCATATCTGATTTTATTTGCAGCACTTATTTTTACCAGCAATTTAAGCATGGGTCAGAAACTAGAAAAACCAACAGAATGGAAACAGTTTAAGGAAGTTAGTGGTGTTTTGATTTATTATAAATTCCAGGAACATCATTCTGAAAAGGATGGACTTCACCAGGAGCTATTACTGTTGAAAATGGTAAATACTACAAGCTCAAATCTTAAAATCCAATGGGATATTGAACTTTGGTATGACGACAAATGCACCACTTGTGGTAAAAATATGTATAATGAAAATCATAAAGAGTTTGTCTTAAAAGAAAGTGATAGTGTTGAAGGAAATTCAGATGTGGAATCTAACTGGGATTTAAAAATCTTCAGTAAATTTCTTAATCATAAAAACATTCCTGAACTCACAAAATTTGAACTTACAAAACTTATTGTTGAACCATTATAAATATTAGAATAATGAAATTTTTAAAATATATATCAGCTTTAGCAATATTCATATTTATGAATTCAATTGCATATTCACAATGTCATATTGGAATAACTTTACCTACACAGGACACAACAATTTGTGCTGGTGATTCGGTATGGTTAAAATCAAAAGGCTCATGCACATTTTTAATGAACAATAGTTTTAATAATGGAACAATTGGCTCCGGTTGGAGTTCAACTGCAGCAAATCCTGTTTTCACAAATCCATGTGGTCCCGGTCCAAACGGGCTACATCTTTGGGTTGGAACTACTGCTTCAACGCAACGAACTTTGGTTACAAATAATTATGATGTGGCTTTAAACGGATGTGTAATAGAATGGGATATGCGATATGGAAGAGTTCAAGGCTCGGGTGCCTGTGAAGATCCTGATGCAGCAAATGAAGGAGTTCATCTTCAATATTCAACTAACAATGGAGCTACATGGACAGATTTTCCCGGACCAAATTTATACCCAAGCGGAGCGAACTCGACAACACCACCTTTTTTAACTACCGTACCAGGTTCGGGTGGTTATTGGACACCATCAT
>JAIPBB010000038.1 GCA_021739805.1 Saprospiraceae bacterium
TTATTAGTCTTTAACAAAAATGAAGCATCAATTGGAATTGACAGTAAATCTTATCTAACTGATGACAGCATTCTACAAATTGACTTGCTGTCAGATGAGGTAACTAATAGAGTTTGGAGAAGTTACTACATAAATTCTCTTGGGCTGGTTTACAAGATAACTCAAAACATATATACGGAATTATATTATTACAACTCAGACAATTTGCATGTAAAGACAGAAACTTTTGTAAATGACTATAGATCAACACGAACAATATTTAATTATAAGTATAATCCTCACCACAACTAACATAATCAATTACAAAGTATTGTCAGAAAGGAAAAGTATTTGCATGTAAACATGCATAATTCGTGAGACTTACCCATTCAATACTTCACCACCCAAAACCACCTCATCAAAAACGCCCCCCAACAAATTCTAAATAATTGATTTGAAAATCCCTAGTTTTGCAACACAAACAAATTCACTATTTATGATTGACCATTTAGACTGTAATATTGAAAAAGTTTCCGTTCACACTGTTGGAAATAAAACTAATGAAGAAGAACTTTATCTTTCAAAATCACTACTCGATACTTCTGATTTAGATGTAAAAGCATTGCTTTTCAGATTTTTCCTATCTCCATTTTCTACTCCTGAATATTACTCATTCACTTTCTCGAATGAAGATTTCACTTTAAATCCATTATTTCACTTTGCCTCGCAAATTTTTGAAAACCAAACAACATTTCACAATAATTCAGTAAATATTGCTAAGCATCTTTATGAAATATCAGTTCATCCACAAATAAAATCAGGAGACCTTTTTGTTGCCTTCTTCCATAATATTTGCATAGAGGAAAATTATACTGATGCTATCGGAATTTTCAAATCTGAAAACAGGCAATCATTTTTAAAGTTGGATAATAATGATGAAAATTTCACCATTGATTATGATGATGGAATTAATATTGACAAACTCGACAAAGGCTGTTTGATTTTCAATATTGATGCGGACTCAGGATATAAAATTTGTACTGTCGATAAATCAAACAAATCGCAGGAAGCACAATATTGGAAAGATAGTTTTTTGCAATTAAAGCCATGTAAAGACAATTATCATCATACTAAGGAGTTCATGAATATAACCAAGAACTTTGTGACCAAACAACTTACCGATGAGTTTAATGTAAGCCGGGCAGACCAAATTGATTTACTTAATCGTTCAGTTGATTATTTCAAAAAAACCGAATCATTCGATAAAAATGATTTTGAAAAACAAGTTTTCAACGATAAAGAAGTAATTAAATCTTTTCAAAGTTTTGACGAGCAATATCGTGAAAGCAATAATATTGAATTAAACGACTATTTCGAAGTTTCATCTCAAGCAGTAAAAAAGCAAGCACGAATATTTAAAAGTGTATTAAAATTGGATAAGAACTTTCATATTTATATTCATGGAGACCGTGAATTGATTGAGCAAGGAGTAGATGCTGATGGCAGAAAGTTTTATAAAATTTACTTTAAACAAGAGTCGTAAAATCTAATTTTAGCTAATATTTAGAGTAAATATTTCACGCTAAATATTATATTTGTAGTAAATCTCAAAATTTAAGCAAATGAAAATTAAAGAAATAATTTCTTGTATCGAAAATTTTGCACCGCTTTCTTTCCAGGAAGATTATGATAATTCAGGTTTAATAATAGGTGATAAAAATGCTGAAATCAGCAAGGCTCTTATTACACTTGATATTACTGAGAAAGTTATTGATGAAGCAATTGATGGGAATTTTCAGTTGATTATTTCACATCATCCAATTGTTTTTGCCGGATTAAAAAAAATCACGGGAAAAAACTTTGTCGAAAGAATAGTGATTAAAGCAATTAAAAATAATATTGCTATTTATTCTGCACACACAAACTTGGATAATTTTCATAAAGGAGTAAATGCAATTATTTGTCAAAAAATAGGATTAAAAAATTGTAAAATTCTGAGTCCAAAGTCTGATTTGCTAAGAAAGCTCGTAACTTTTTGCCCTATTGATAAAGCTGAAGAAGTCCGCCGGGCAATATTTGAAGCGGGGGCGGGGCATATTGGAAATTACGATTCTTGTAGTTTCAATACTGAAGGAAAAGGAAGTTTTAAAGCAAACGAAGATGCAAATCCATATGTAGGAGAGCAAAATAAATTACACTTTGAAAAAGAAGAGAGAATAGAAACGATTTATTCGATAAATAATGAAGCAAAAATTTTAAATGCTTTGCTAAAATCGCATCCTTATGAAGAAGTGGCTTATGATATTTATCCTTTAAAAAATAAATTTAATAATGTTGGTGCCGGAATGATTGGTGAGTTGGAAATAGCTGAGGATGAAAAGGATTTTCTAAAAAGAGTTAAAGAAATTGTTGGAGTTGGATGTGTGAAACATTCCGATTTTATTGGAAAGAAAATTATTAAAGTGGCTGTTTGTGGTGGCTCTGGAAGCTTTTTAATAAATAATGCCATTAGTTCAGGAGCTGATATCTTTTTGACCGGAGATTTAAAATATCACCAGTTTTTTGATGCTGATGAGAAAATGATAATAGCAGATATTGGTCATTTTGAGAGCGAACAATTTACAAAAGAATTATTACTGTCAATTCTTAATGAAAATTTTCCTAAATTTGCAGTCCAAATTTCAAAATGCAATACTAACGCAGTTAATTATTTATAGGACAGTAGTTTATATAATAATATTATAAAAAATGGCAAAAGATACTAAAAAGACAAAAGAGGTTGTTATGGCAGAACCAAATGCTGAAGAGAATTTACAACATTCTGATAGAGATATTACAGTTGAAAAAAAGTTAGTTTCACTTTTCAGTTTACAACAGATAGATACCCAAATCGATAAAATAAGAATTATAAGAGGAGAATTGCCTCTTGAAGTTCAGGATCTTGAAGACGAAGTTGCCGGATTGGAAACAAGGGTTGCTAACTTCACTAAAGAAATGGAGAGTCTTGAAGTATCAATTGAAGAAAAGAAAGTTGCTATTAAAGAAAGCCAGGCCTTAATCAAAAAATATGAAACCCAACAAATGAATGTTAGAAATAACAGGGAATACGATTCTATTACTAAGGAACTGGAATATCAAAATCTGGAAATTCAATTATACGAAAAAAGGATAAACGAATATAAGGCTGCTTATGAATCAAAAAAAGAAGTAATTGATAACTCAATAAATATTCTTGAAGAGCGTAAATCTGACCTTGAAGTTAAAAAATCTGAACTTTCTGACATAATTGCTGAAACTGAGAAGGAAGAACAAATGCTGATGGAAAAATCAGAAGAGCATGAAAAATTTGTTGAAGAAAGATTAATTTCTGCCTATAAAAGAATCCGTCAAAATGCAATAAATGGTCTTGCTGTTGTTTTAGTTGAGCGTGATGCTTGTGGAGGATGTTTTAACAAAATCCCACCTCAACGACAGTTGGATATTCGACTTCATAAGAAAATTATTGTTTGTGAATATTGTGGTCGTATCCTTATTGATGACGAGATTGTTGCAAAAGTTGAGTAAATCAGTAAATAAAAAATATAGTAAAGGAAGCATTTGCTTCCTTTTTTTTTTGAATAGAGTTCTATAATTTTATTGTTGTTTGGTGATATTAAATTAAATTAGCTGCGATGAAAAAAATTATTTTGTTTATCGCCATTGCTCTATTGCTTATAAACCCTAAGCTTTTTGCATCTTTTGATTTTAATGATAATTGCAAAAGTGCCTATATTGCTGTTATTCAACTTAATTTTAAGCTTGCTGAAGAAATCTTACTTAAGGAAAAAAAGCTCCGACCCGAAAATTCAATTCCATATTATATCGAAAACTCAATTGATTTTTTAAAAGTTGCAATTGGAGAAAATGATAAAGATTTTCAGAACTTTAAAAACAAAAAAAAATCAAGAATCGAAAGATTAATGAAAGATGATAAATCATCGCCATATTATAGATATTGCCTGGCTGATATAAATCTGCAATCTGCATTTGTAAGGGCAAAATTCAGAGAGTATATTCCGGCTGCATATGAAATAAATAAAGCTTACCGTTTATTGGAAGAGAATAATGAATTGCATAAAGACTTTATTCCAAACAAAAAAAGCTTAGGATTAATTCATGCTTTAATTGGAACAATACCTGAAGAATACCAATGGGTGAATAAATTCCTGTCTGTTCGGGGTTCAGTCAAATTAGGCCTAAGTGAATTAACGACTTTGCTTTTAGCTACAACCCAAAATCCGGAAATCGAACATTTTCAAACAGAAGCTTTAATCATTTTGACTTTTATTGAGCTAAACCTTGAAAATAACAAAGGAAGTATTCTGCAATTATATAAAATTTATCAAAAACCAATTGTTCAGGAAATGGTGACAAATAGCCCTTTGCTAGGCTATTCCTATGCAAGTATTGCTATTCATTTGGGCTTGAACGACAAAGCAATAGAAATTCTTTTAAATAGAAAATCGAATGAAAACAGTTATAAATATCATTATTTGAACCTGATGCTGGGTGAAGCAAAATTATTTCGACTTGATAAGGACGCAAATGTTTATTTAGAAAAATACATCAATGAATTTCAAGGCAAAAATTATATTAAAAGCACTTACCAAAAACTTGCATGGTACTATTTAATTAATAATGAAACTGAAAAGTATAAATCAACGATTGCAAAGGTTTTAATATATGGTGATGCTTTTTTCGATTCTGATAAACAAGCAGAAACTGAGGCAAAAAGAAATACTGTTCCTAATATTGTTTTATTGAAAGCCAGATTATTATTTGATGGTGGTTACTATTATCCTGCCATAAATGTCTTGTTGGAAAATGAGCCATCAAGCTTTATTAATGACAAGAAAGACGCACTTGAATATTCTTATCGTTTTGGGCGTATCTATCATAAACTTGAAAACTTTGATAAAGCTATGGCCTATTATAAGCTAACTCTTAAGGAAGGTAAAGATTATAAGTATTATTTCGCTGCAAATTCATCTTTACAATTAGGATTAATTTATGAAAATAAACAAAATTACGAAGAAGCGGAGAAATATTTCCTTCAATGTTTAAAGCTTAAACCGGAAGAATATAAAAATGGAATACATCAAAAAGCTAAAGCCGGATTAAATAGGATTGGGAAATAAAAAAACCGGCATTTCTGCCGGTGGGAAATATAATAGATTTCTAAACAAACTTAGAATTTAAATCCTAAAGTCATTAAAAAAGAATTTGAAGTTCTATCAATTTGGCTTGGAGTGCCTACACTTGGGTATAAATAATAATCTTCGGAACGAATTGAATACACATAAGCAAAATCAAGAAAATATGCTTTCTCTCTGAAACCAAAACCTGCAGTATAGTTTGTGATTTGTCCATCATTTATACCTGATTTAAAAGGACTACCATATAAAGCATATCCTCCTCTTATTTTTATTGGTGCGATATTCCATTCTGCACCAATTCTTATATTATTTGTTGCTGTATAATCATTATTTATTTTTAAATTCACTTCAGAAAAAGCATTAAGCGATTGGTTTTCTTCTGCACGGAATAGAGCTGTTGAATAATCAATAAATTCGTAATCAGCACTAATAAGACCATGTTTGCCTATAATAAATGCTATACTACCGATAGCTCTCATTGGTGTTGTAAGCTGATAATCATAGGGGGCATTTTTCACGTTTACGTAGTCATTACTCCCTGATTCGTAACTATTAGTGTCAAGGTCAGAAGTAATTGTTCTGCTATATTCATCATGCATTGAATAAAATGTAGGAGTATGAAATGCTGCACCAATTCTCACCCAATCATTTATCCTGTAAATCATACCAAATTTAAAATTGAATCCCGAACCATTTGTTTCAAGATTGTCATATACTGAAAAACTTTTAAAGCCAGGAATAGTGTCCATAACATCTTCTTCGGTATAAACTGATTCTTCAGTATATCTGATATATGGTATTCCTATTGTAGCTCCCAGGTAAAGTTTATCATTATAGTTTCCGCCAAATGAGAAAACCATTTCATTCATAGAACCCCATGAAGTAATTTGTTTAGTTTGTTTTATGCCACCAGGTGGAACGCGGCTAATATACTGGTCAGTTCCAATTGAACTTGGGTCAAGCAAATATGTATCCCAGGCAAGTTGTGTATCAAATTGGTCTAACTCATCAGATGGTGTTCCATTAGCTTTTTTGATATAATCATCCATTAATGAAGTGTTAAGATTATCACCGCTAATAATAGTTCGATTATTGAAATTGTTAGTTCGATTCATGCCAAATCCAAATTGAACATTTTTCCATTCTCCTGATGAACCATTGGTAGCATCGAAAGCTAAAACTATCCCAACATTGCTAAAATTGAAATTATATTTATTGTCTTCTCCGGGACTACCATTAAACAAAGATTCTGTTTTGCTGGTAAAAAATGAAGGCGTAAATGTCATTTCTGATTTTTTGAATAATGCAATTCCTGCCGGATTTGTACTTAGAGCTGAAAAATCTGCTCCTAATGCACCGAATGCACCTCCTGTGCTCATATAACGAGCTGTTCCACCAAAAGTTAACTGTGAATATCGTAATGCGTCAACTGAAGTTTGGGCTATTGACGAAAAACTGAAAACTATTATTGAAACTAATATTATACTTATCTTTTTCATTTTCAAAAATTTTTTGTTAAAGGTTTTCCTTTTAGACTAATGTGTTTCGTTGTTTCTTTCTTATTAAAATCAATTTAATAAATAAATTGTAGATTATCTTCTTCCACCTGATGAACGAGAGCTACTTGAGCCACTTGAACGTGTTGATGAGCCACTTGAGCGTGAAGGTGAGCTAGTTGACCGTGTTGATGAGCCACTTGAGCGTGAAGGTGAGCTAGTTGAACGTGTTGATGTTCCACTGGAACTTGACCTACTTGGGGTATAACTTCCGCTACCAGATGAAGACCTGCTTGGAGTATAACTTCTGCTATTAGATGGTGCTGTCCTTGTAGGAGCAGTATAAGATTTTGGTCTAGTTGTTTGTCCTGAATTATTTGGTTGATAATTTCGGTTTTGAACATTTCTGGTTTTAGGACTAGTATATTGTTGACTAGATTTTGGTTGTGTATAGTTTGGTGGACTATAGGTTTTAGTATTTGTTGAATTTTGTGTTGACCTTGTATAGTTTGGCTTTTGATAAGTTTTAGGCTTAACGTATTGCTTTTCCCTAGGTTGTTGATAGGTCTTTGTAGTTGTTGGTGGTTTGTACTGAGTCCTGTTTCCATTTGATGCAGGAGAAGTTCTTTCCTCTGTTCTCAAGGTTTTGCCAGGGCTTGTTGTAGCTCTTTGTGAAGGAGAAGTAACTTCAGATTTAGTTGTTGAAGCTTCACGAGTGTTATCTTCTGTTACAGTTGAAAATCCTTTAGTTGTTGAATGTTGAACATCTCTTTCATTACTAACAGGGCTTTCTGTACTAGTGTTTCTTGTTTGAGTTGTTGGACTTGTTGTTCCTATTGCTCTATTAGTTGCTGAATTAGTGTTTTCTCTTGCTGTTGAGCTTCTCACATCTCTTTCATTAGCTCTGGTTGAACCAGTTTCACGTCCCTCAGCTAACATTGCTCTTTCATATTTTGCTCCAAGAGTTTGATTGTTTCTGTTTGTTCCTGGTCGGTTTCCTGTATTACCACTACCTATACTGGAGCGTGGCCCGTAATTTGTATTTATTCTATCATAACTATTATAATAATAAGGGTCGTTATAGCCATAATATCCACCATATCCGCCATAATATCCACCATAGTAACCCCCATATCCATAGTATCCTCCATATCCGTAACCGTATCCATAATAAGGATAACCCCAGCCATATCCATAATGATGTCCCCATCCATAATGGTTATATCCCCACCAAGGATAACCACAATAAATGCTTACTCCCCAATAGTAAGGGTTGTAAGAATACCAATATGAATTAGTGTAATAAGGGTCGTAATAATTCCAGCCATAATATGAATTGTGAAATCTTCTTAATCTAACAGAATAAGCATAATCGTAATAATCATCGTAATTGTAGTAGTTATTAGTTACATTGGTTACTCCGTTTTCATCAGTATAAGTATATGATTCCTGGTCTCCATATCCAGATTCTGTTTCATTTTCTTCATAATAAGAACCATCATTGTTGCTTGTTTCAGCATTGTTTGATTGGTTTGCATTAGTTACAGTTTGTGGTGTTGTACTATAATCAGCCGAACTTGCATTCGATGGTTGAGTGGTTTGAGATGCTACATTATCTTTCGGTGTATAATAAACATCATCGTAATTCGTTGCCTGATAGCTTGATGAGCATGAACTTATTGCAGCAACTGTGAAAAGTAATGCGAGTAATTTGACTATAGCTTTCATTTGTTTTTCCTCCTTTGATTTTATTTATTTGACTGGCTTTGCTTTATTCCAATTATAATTTAATTATTTTTGCGATTTATAATTCGATTCCAAAATAAACAAATACTATACCACAATTAAAAATGGCTAAAAATTTTTCTACTCGTGAAGAAAATTATTCTCAATGGTACAACGACATTGTTTTAAAGGCTGATTTAGCTGAAAATTCTGCCGTTAGAGGATGCATGGTAATCAAACCTTATGGCTATGCTATTTGGGAAATAATTCAAGCTACTTTAGATAAAATGTTTAAAGATACAGGACATGTAAACGCTTACTTCCCAATATTCATACCTAAATCATTTTTTAGTAAAGAAGCATCTCATGTAGAGGGTTTTGCAAAAGAATGTGCAGTTGTAACTCATTATAGATTAAAAAATGACCCAAACGGAAAGGGAGTTATTGTTGACGAGGATGCAAAACTTGATGAAGAACTAATTGTACGTCCAACATCCGAAACTATAATTTGGGACACCTATAAAAAATGGATACAATCTTACAGAGATTTGCCACTATTAATTAATCAATGGGCAAATGTGGTGAGATGGGAAATGAGAACCAGGTTGTTTCTGAGAACTGCTGAATTTTTATGGCAGGAAGGTCACACTGCACATGCAACAGAGCAGGAAGCAATTGAAGAAACTAACTTGATTTTAGGAATTTATGCTGATTTTGCCGAAAACTTTTTAGCAATACCGGTTTTAAGAGGTTCTAAATCAGAAGGTGAAAGATTTGCTGGAGCAATTGATACTTTATGTATTGAAGCACTTATGCAGGATGGAAAAGCATTACAATGTGGAACTTCGCATTTTTTAGGTCAAAATTTTGCGAAAGCATTTGATGTTAAATTTCTAAATCAGGAAAACAAACAAGATTATGTTTGGGCAACATCATGGGGAGTATCCACAAGATTAATGGGTGCATTAGTTATGGCTCATTCTGATGATAATGGTTTGATTCTGCCTCCAAAATTAGCACCTCATCAAGTTGTTATCGTACCAATTTACAAAACTGATGAGCAATATGAAGCAATAACAGCAAAAGCTGAAGAAATTAAAAAATCTCTTCAGGATAAAGGAATCAGAGTTAAACTTGATAAAAGACAAACTCATAAACCGGGTTGGAAATTTGCTGAATATGAATTCAAAGGTGTTCCTATTAGGATTGCTGTCGGACCACGTGACCTTGAAAATGCAACAGTCGAAGTTGCAAGAAGAGATACATTAGAAAAATCAGTTTATCAAATGGTTGATTTAGAAAATAAAGTGCCTCATCTTTTAGAAAATATTCAAAAAAACCTCTATGATAAGGCTGCAACATTCAGAGAAGAAAATTCACATTATGTTGACACTTGGGATGAATTTAAAGATATTATTGAAAATAAAGGTGGTTTTGTTTATGCTCATTGGGATGGTAGTAGTGAAACAGAGCAGAAAATTAAAGATGAAACAAAAGCAACTATAAGAGTAATTCCATTTGAAAATTTAGAAGAAAGTGGTCATTGTATCTATTCAGGTAAGCCATCAAAACAAAGAGTTGTTTTTGCAAAAGCATATTAAAAAATAACACATCATATTTTTATTAATCCTGAGATTTTGAAATTTTCAGGATTTTTTATTTAGTATAAGTCGCAAATTATTGTTCAACACAAATTAATTACATTTGTTGAAATTTTAGAATATGGAGAAGAAACTAGAAGCATTCAGACGATTGTTAGAAATAATGGATAAACTAAGGGCAAATTGTCCATGGGATAAAAAGCAAACTTTGGATAGTTTGAGATATTTAACAATTGAAGAAACTTATGAACTTTCAGAAGCTATTCTTGATAAAGATATGGATGGTATTAAAAATGAGCTTGGCGATTTAATGCTTCACTTAGTTTTTTATTCAAAGATAGGTGAGGAAAAGAAATCGTTTGATATTGCAGATGTTCTTAATGGTATTAATGAAAAGTTGGTTAACCGTCATCCACATATTTTTGGTGATGTTAAAGTTCAAAGTGCTGAAGAAGTTGCTGATAACTGGGAGAAAATTAAAATAGATAAGGAAGGAAAAAAATCTGTTCTTCAAGGTGTTCCAAAATCATTGCCTCCTTTAGTTAAAGCATATAGAATGCAAGAGAAAGCAAGAGGGGTAGGTTTCGATTGGGATAATAACACACAGGTTTGGGATAAGGTAATCGAAGAACTTAATGAGTTGAAGTATGAAGTTGAGAAAAAATCCGAGCAATCGAAAATTGAAAATGAATTTGGTGATTTGCTTTTTGCTTTAGTCAATTATTCAAGGTTTATAAATGTAAATCCTGAAGACGCCCTGGAAAGGACAAATAGAAAGTTTATTAAAAGATTTCAATATTTAGAGGAACAGTCGAAAGCAGAAGGAAAATCATTGCGAGATATGACACTCGAAGAAATGGATGTTTATTGGAATAAAGCAAAAACCTTGGAGTAAACAGATTTTAAGGTGCTGAACGTAAATCCTAAATATAAAGAAAGTGATGAAGTTTTAATGAAAATAATTAAAACTACCACCTTGCCTGATGAAGACATTTATTATGTGTTGGAAGATCCAAATGGAATGAAATATCTTTTACCGCAAAAATATTATCTAAACTACAATCTTAAAATAAGCCAAACAATTAATTGTCGGATAGATAAAATTAATTGCACCGGAAATATTTTTTTTGAACCACAACATCCAGTCTATATTCTTAATAATTCTTACAATTTTGAAATATTAGAAAAGAAGCGGATTGAAAATAGTGCAGGATTAATTGTTGATGTAGCAGTTGTTACAGATGTTTTTCAGAACACTATATTTGTCCCGATTGATAATGACAAAAATTCTAAACCAGGTGATTTAATTAAATGTAAAATTGATAGAATAAAAAAAGGAAAACTCTTTTTAAGCAAAGTTGACAGTAAACAAGTTCGATTATTAAAAAGTAAAATTTATGATTTTAAAATCATATCAATTGAAAAATATAGTGATGGAGACTATTTTAAATTAATTGGACCTAATGATTCATTGCACAGGATTCCTGAAAAATATTACCACGGCTATAATTTTAGAATAGGAATGAAAATTCAGTGTAAAGTTGAGAAATACCTTTCTAACATAGATTACCTTTTGGAGCCAATTCATCCTTTTTATGAAATTGATAAAGTATATGATTTTGAATTTATAGAAAACAGAATCGAATCGAACCATTTTGGTGAAGAACGCCGGGTTTTAATTGTAAAAGACATTTTAAACAAAGAAGCAAGAGTTTTTATAGAAAATGAAATTCATGCTCAGCAACTGAAAAAAGGGGAGATTATAAAATGCAAAGTTCTAAAGTTTATTAAGGGTACACTTATTTTGGAGATGATTTAAGGATTAAAAATTTTATAAAAATGCATATTGAGTTATTAACAATTGTTAATAACTGTTGTTGATTTAATGTTAGAAACTCAAGTCTAAATTATTTGGAATCAGGACGTTTTGAAACTATATTTGTAAAACCAAGTGAGAGATAAAAGGCAAGCCGGAAAAGCGGGCTTGCAAAGGTTAAGCCTGCAAAGGATTAGCTAAAACAAGCGGTCTTTGAAATGAAACCCGTAAGGGAAATTGTTACACAGGCAACCGGAAACATGATTTGCTTGCAAATGATGCGAAAGGTCAGGTCTTAGGGCGTGAAACTCGCAAGAGAGGAACAACTAAGGCGAAATTGGAGCAGATAAGTTCGCAAGAACAATTCGGCAACAATGAGCTTGGCTAATAGTAAAACAATCAGTTCGCAAGGATTGATGAAATACTAATTGACTTGTCAAAGTTCAAATTGATAAGATTTATCTCCCTTCAGCCGACTTGAAAAAGTTGGGGTAAATATGGAAAAGCTCGCAAGAGCCGATACATAAAAACCCGGAGCTGAGAGACGTTGAACCATGTTGATTTGCTCACAGAGTCAGCCATAATAACTGTAACTTGGCGCTGATTAGAAGCTACTGCATTTAGTTAGTGAATGGGAATCTTTCCGTCAAGGAATGATTCCCATTTTGTTTTATAGGAGATTTGTATATTGTAATGTTTAAATGAAAATTAATTTTACCAATTTCCACTCCCGGGTGGTTCTAGCCAAATACTCCTGGTTCTTTGTTCATCTTCAGCTATATTTGTAGGTATCATAACTAAAGCCGGAAAGCGAAATGCAAATAATGCCCCAACACCATAAGTGAAATAACCAACCAGGCATGTAACACCATCAAATTTTCTTTTTATTACCATTGAGCCAACTTCTTGCCCATTATACTTTGCTGAAAGATTAGCTTTTTTCGGAAGTCCCATACGTGTTATTTCTGCCGTACCTTTCCCAACTTTTTGACCATCTACATATATGTCAGCGTTTTTATTGTCAACCATAAGCTGAGTAGTACCACAACTTGAAAATAGTACTGTGAGTATTATTACCGGGAGAAATATTTGAAATCTTTTTTTCATAATTGCAGTGAATTAGCCTCCAAATAAAATTGTCATATTAATAATAATTCCAATTGGAGCTTTTATGTCATTAATACTGGCTTTGCTTTGCGATGTATTCCATTGAGTGAATTTATCAATATCGAATAGTGAGAAAAACACATCACCACCAATTCTGAGCTGAACGTTTGAATTTCTGTTTAATATATAACCACCACCTGCGAATAGCATTAAACCGTTTCCTCGTTTTCTTCCAGTTTCAGTGTAAGTATAAGTTGTTGTATCTCCTGTTAAATAATCTTTTTGTTTGACTTCGTATTCATATTCTTTTTTAATATTCATACCGCCAAAACCTAAGCCTCCACCAAGATAGGGAGTATGTCTTTTTTCAGCAAAAGGATAATTAACTTTTAGGCTCAAATAATACATGTCGATAGAGCTAAAATAAGCATTACCACCAATGTCGAAAATAATATCCCGAACATCATAGGATGCCATAAGCCCAAAACCTGCTCCTGATTTATCATCTTCATTTACAAAAGGAAATGTTCCTCCAACCGAAATTCCAAAGTTTAAATTAGCATTAATTTTATTTAGCTCCTTCGAATCATATTCTGTTACATTATAAATATCGCTATCAGAAGCGGCTTTGTTTTCGGTTCCAATATTTTTAGAGATTTTGTAAATTATTGGATCAAGGTCTTCCGGCGATTGGGCTTTGAGTAAGTCGCTCCAAACTTTTGTTCCATCTGAAGTTTTATACATTGAAAAAACTACAATAACGGTTTCTCCAATTCTGTTTAATTCACCAATTATAAAATACGGAGCATTTAAAGCTGCAGCTTTTAATTTTGATTCTTCAAAAGTTTCTTTAAAATATAAAGTGTCAGATTTATATGGTAACAGAATTTCATATTTCCCATTATTATCAACATATGTTTTAAACAATTTTGAAATTGTGTATTGATAGTCGGTGTGAATGTTTAATACTTCAACCAGTGGCATATAAACTTTTTCCTGTGAGAAGGATATCTTAAACCCTAAAATAAATATAAGCAGAACTAAAAGTATTTTTTTCATGTGTATTAGATTTTATATTTTCTGTTTATTATAAAATGCTAAGTTAGTATAAAAGGTTGCGTTGAAAAATTATTAAAGAAAACTTATCATATTAATTTAGCAAAGCAAGCGCAATTCCTAAAATTATTATTAGCAATTTGTATTTTTTAAATCTATGATTTTCGCATGATTCAAAAAGAATTGTTGTTGAAATGTGAAGAAATATTCCAACAATAAATGCGAGAATATATCGGAAATATTGCTCAATATCATGTACAAACCAACCTAACCATTGGCTTACCAAACTTCCGGCAGGAGCAGCTAAAGCAAAAATAATTAAAAGTATAAATGATTTTCTTTTACTAAAATTGGAGTTTAGGAATAGGCTCATTAATACAATAGCAATTGGCACTTTGTGAATTACAACGCCAATAAGCAATGACCTTTGAACATATTCATTGCTAAAATGTTCAGAAAATGGCATACCCTCAAAAAAAGCATGTAGGCAAATTCCAATCATCAATGGAACAACAGCAATTTTAATACTATCATGCTCATGTTGATGTTCATGCCCATGTTCTATCCCTTGGGTAAAATATTCTAATATTATCTGAATGAAAAAGCCTGCTAAAATAAACCAGGATACTTCAATTCCTTCAAAATTATTATGGATATGTCCATGTCCTTGACCATAAATCTCAGGAATGATATGTGTAAAACTTATTGTTAGCAGATATGCACCACTAAAAGCTAATAATAACCTTAAAGCCTTATTCTCAATTTTTATTAAGAGAACAATTATTCCACAAATAATTACAGGGAAAAATAAAGTTGATAATATTAAGTAAATATTCATGTTGGTTTAATTAGCCTATATTTAAATCAAGTTTAGATTTAAGTAAAAAATCTAAATGTAAAATTAGGATTATTTATTTAAGAAGTGTAGAATTAATTTTTGATTTCAAGAATGAAGCCTTTACCATGTACATTTATGATTGAAATGTTTTCATCAAGTTTTAGATATTTTCTAAGTTTTGCAATATAAACATCCATACTTCTTCCGTGGAAATAATCATTTCTTCCCCAAATTTTTGTTAAAGCTATTTCACGAACTAATAATTCATTTTTATGGATTGCTAATAACTTTAGTAATTCATTTTCTTTTTTCGTTAAATGGATTGATTTACCATTAAATAAAATAGATTGTTCATCAAAGTTAAATTTAAGTTTTCCTATTTCATATATTTCACTCATTTCAAAAAATCTTAATTGTATATGACTTTATTGAGAAATTGAATTAATAGTTAAAAGTACAACAATCAGAAGGAAATATCAAGTAAATATTGAATTCTTTATCTATAATTAGTAGATGTTATAAAATATTTTACACATTGATGTATTGTGTAAAAGAATATTTATTATCTTTAAATAAAAATTTTAGCAAAATGGAATTAAAACATTATATCGGAGTATCTAATTGCAGCGAAAAAGTTGTAAGCAAAGAAGATACAGCTACTAATTATGGTTCTGGCTCCCTCGAAGTTTTTGCAACACCTGCAATGATTTCTTTAATGGAAAATACAGCAATGAATCTTGTGAAAAAATATTTGTTGGATAGATTCACAACTGTAGGAACAGAAATTTCTGTTAAACACCTTAAAGCAACAGCAATTGGAAAAATAGTGAAATGCAAGTCAGAATTAATAGAAGTTGATGGAAAGAAATTAGTTTTTAAAGTTGATGCGAAAGATGATGAAGGTCATATTGGCACAGGAACTCATACACGTTTTATTGTTGAAACAGAAAAATTTATGAGTAAAATAAAGTAAGCCTGAATTATTGCTTATCGTAATCAATGGACTTGCTTAAGACTCCTGAGCTTTCCCAAAACTTCCAGATTCCAACTCTTTCGCCTTTATTAAACATACCTTCATAATATTTTTGTCCGTTTTCATGCCAGATGGTTTGTTTGCCATGTTTGATATTATCTTCATATTGAGCAACTGTCCAGATTTGACCGTTTTGATACCAGAAACTCCATTGCCCTTCCATTTTACCATCCTTAATTTCTCCTTCCGATTGCTTTTGTTGATTTGGATAGTATGTTATTTCTTTAACAAGGCTTCTGTCTTTTTTTGTGTAATACTTTACTAATTTTGGATTACCATCAGGGAAACTATCTTCAATAACTTCTTCAAGCTGATTGTTGCAACTGAAAAACATTAGTGCTGTGATAATTAATAAAAATGAATTTCGCATAATTATTTAATTATTGTTTTTTATCAGGAAGAATTAGTTTTCGATTTTAGCTTTATTTTTTTTGTATTCATTATTTAGACCTATAACTATATCTTCAGTAATATCGTAGGCTTCATCTGCATAAAGAATTCCACTAAGTTTTGCATATTCTAAAATATATGTGTAGTTGGCTTTTTCGTTATATCTTTTAATAAAATTAAGTATAGTATCCTGTAAAACATTATTTAATTCCTCCTTTTGTGCCAATAATTCCTCTGATAATCTTTCATCAAGTTTTATTAAATCATTTTGCCTTTGCGTTAATTTATTCTCAGTTTCTTTCTGTTGATTTAAACTTAACAATCCAGCAGTTCCTTTTTTAATATATTCGTTGTAATCTGACTGAAGTTTTTCAGCCTGATAATTATATTGGCTCTGATATTTGACTTCGATTGAGTCAAGTATTTTTTTGGAATATTTTACAAAATCATAATTGGACCATAATGTATCTGACCTTACGAAGGCAATTGTCAATTCACCATTATTGGCAGTTTTTGAAACAGAAATATCTTTATCATCATTTGATTTTTCTGCTAAACCTATAATATGACAAATTATTAAACCTAAAATAATTAGGATGTTAAGAATAATGCTAATCCAAACTAATTTGTTTTTTGGCTTTTGCTGACAATCTTGTTGTGAGTAGAAGTTATCATGCATTTGATTTTCAATTTCATTCATAATTTTCTGTGTTAAAATCTAAAAGACCTTAAAGAAAAACTGAAAGGTCATAAAAACTTATAAAAAAAGCATCACAAATATATAATTTAATTGCCGAATTCGGAAAGAAATTTAATTCTCATTAATCTTATTTCTTCTTCATTGTATTCGTCTTCGCCAAGTTCTTCTAATGCAGCTTCAATAGAATCGGTTTCTGCATCTTCTTTAAAATATTCAATAATATCTTCCTGGTGGTATTGGTCAACGACTTCATTAATATAATAATCAATATTTATTTTTGTACCTGAGCTAACAATATGTTCAATTTCTGTAAGAATTTCGTCAATGGTTAAGTTTTTTGCACGAGCAATATCCTTCAACGACATCTTGCGGTCAATACTCATTATGATATGGACTTTTAAACCGGATTTATTGACAACTGATTTTACAACCAAATCCATAGGTCTAAAAACATCGTTTTCTTCAACATAGTTTTTAATAAGCTCAATAAATGGTTTACCATATTTTTGAGCCTTTCCGCCACCAACACCTGTTATTTGATTAAGTTCGTCCATGGTGATTGGATACTGAATAGCCATATCTTCAAGTGAAGGATCCTGAAATATAACAAAAGGAGGCAGGTTTTCTTTTTTCGATATATCCTTTCTTAAATCCTTGAGCATGGCGAAAAGAATGGTGTCAGTAGTGCTGGTTTTATGACCGGTTCCAGCTGTCATGAAATCATCATCATCGTCATTTGGATTTTCATAATCATGATCTTTGGTAAGCATTATCGAATATGGTTTTTTCAAATACTCATATCCTTCAGGGCTTACTTTAAGTAAACCATAGTTCTCAATGTCTTTGGTTAATAAAAGATGAATTAAGGTTTGGCGAACAACTGCATTCCAGAATTTCTCATCTTTATCTGCCCCTTTTGCAAAAGTTTTAAGCTTGTCATGCTTAAAAGATTTAATTGTTGAATTGTTTTTTCCTGCAATGATATTGCAGATGTGTTTTGCTTTAAAAAGTTGTTTTACCTCAATAACACATTCTATCACTAATTTTATGAAATCTTTTCCTTCAAACTTAGTTTTTGGATGATTACAATTATCACAAGTATGGCAATTCTCAGGCTCATAAACTTCCCCAAAATAATGAAGCAATTGTTTTCTACGGCAAACAGATGATTCAGCGTAGGATACTGTTTCTAAAAGAAGTTGTTTTGCTATTTCCTGCTCAGCAACAGGCTTTCCTTTCATAAACTTCTCCAGTTTCTGAATGTCGTCATAGCTATAAAATGCAAGGCAAATTCCTTCACCATCATCTCTTCCCGACCTTCCTGTTTCCTGGTAATATCCTTCAAGGCTTTTGGGTATGTCGTGATGAATTACAAATCTAACATCAGGTTTGTCGATGCCCATGCCAAATGCAATTGTGGCAACAATCACATCAACATCTTCCATTAAAAATCTATCCTGATTATCTCGCCTTGTTTGTGAGTCCAAACCGGCATGATAGGGAAGTGCCTTAATACCATTTACTTGAAGTGTTTCAGCAATTTCTTCGACTTTTTTTCTGCTAAGACAATAAACAATACCTGATTTTCCGGCTTGTGTTTTTATATATTTAATAATGTCTTTAATAACATTTGCTGTTTTCGGTCGTACCTCGTAATAAAGATTTGGTCTGTTGAAAGATGATTGAAATACATTTGCGTCCAACATATTCAGGTTTTTTTGAATATCTTGTTGGACTTTTGGTGTTGCGGTCGCAGTGAGTGCTATAATTGGAACTTTATCACCAACGGCTTCAATTATTGCTCTTAATCTTCTGTATTCAGGTCGAAAATCATGACCCCATTCAGAAATACAGTGAGCTTCATCAATTGCAAAAAAGGAAATATTTAAGGATTTAAGAAACTCAACATTTTCGTCTTTAGTCAAGGATTCCGGAGCCACATAAAGCAATTTGGTTTTTCCTCTTAATAAGTCCTGCTTTACCTCCAATAATTCCTGTTTTGTTAAAGATGAGTTCATTACATGGGCAATCCCCTTTTCTGCACCAAAATTCCTGATTGCGTCAACCTGATTTTTCATTAATGCAATTAATGGGGAAACGATTATTGCCGTTCCCTCTGTAATAATTGCAGGTAGTTGATAACACATAGATTTACCACCACCTGTGGGCATGATAACAAATGTGTCATGTCCGTCCAATACGCTTTGTATTATTGCTTCTTGTTCTCCTTTAAAACTATCGAATCCGAAAATTTGTTTCAATAATTCATGAAGTGAGTAATTCCCTTTGTAAGTCATTTTTTCCCTTGCACCAATATTCTAAATGCTAAAACTCATTGCTAAATAATGAGTATTTTCTTCTATTTCAAATGTAGTAATATTTTTTTTAATAAACTACATTTTTTTTTAAAAAACATGCAAAAGTATTTCTTTCTAGTTAATTATGGAGTAAACTGATGTTTTTTTTTACTTTGAAAGTATGAAATAATATTTATATTTAAATATATGCTGGCAATATGCTGAATAACAAGGCGATACAATGTGGTGCTAATTTGTGATAATTTTGAATTAATTTTATGTAATTACCCAACAATATGATAATTACAAGAAATTAGTTACTTATTAACAATCACAATTTTTATTGAAGCATTAATTTTGCATACATTTGTGATGTTATTTGTAATTTGTTTCATATAAATTCAATTTTCAGATTATGAATTTTTCTTCTTTTAAACCACAGAATAAATATAAAGTGGCTTTTTGGTTTTTAAGCTTGATTATTTTTATAATTATGGTTTCGATAAGTTCCGATTATGGAATTTCTAACGATGAGCCATTACATCATCTCCATGGAAAATTAATTTACAATTATTATTTTAATGGTGATTCAACAGCCTCTCTTTGTCCTATAGATAGTTCCGGTAAAATTGTTCAAACATTTGCACCCAAAGTGGACGAAAACATCAAAGGAATGAATTTTTTTGGTGGATTTTTCGACTTTGTAGTTGCAATTGGGAATAACTTGTTTCCTAACAAAGGTGAATATGAATTACGACATTTAATAAATGCCTTATTTGGATTCTTATGCATTTTGTTTATTGGATTATTAGCTAAAGAATTTGCTGATTGGAAGGCAGCAATCTTAACCTTATTATTTGCAATATTAACACCAAGATTATTCGGTCATTCATTTAATAATCCAAAAGACATCCCTTTTGCTGCTTTTTATATTATCGCTATTTATCAAATAGTCCTACTTCTGAAGGAGCTACCTAAATTTAAAATTAAAAGAATCATATTTTTAATTTTAGCAATTTCAATTTCAATAGCAATAAGAGTTTCAGGATTATTATTGATTTTTTATCTCTTTATTTTTGTTTTTATTTATTGGTTAATACCTGTTATAAAAGAGAGGTCTTTAAGTACACATATTAATAAAGGTGTGAGATTAGGTATTTTCACAATGGGCATTGGAATTATTGCATATCTTATGACTGCCATTTTTTGGCCATATATGCAAACTGATATTTTTGCTCCAATAATAGTTTTATCAAAGGTGTCAAATTTTGAAGTTTTTAATTCGCATGAATTATTTAATGGTAAATGGATAAACGCCTGGGAAATACCCTGGTATTATATTCCAAAATGGATTATTATAACAGTTCCATTATTTATTTTAACAGGATTATTCTTAATAATTTTACCGTATTTTCAAAAACGAATAAATATAAAAGGCATAGATTTAATTCCTTTCTCCTTTTTGTTTTTTACAATAATTTTCCTAATTTTATTTGTAATTTTTAAAAACTCTAATGTTTATAATGGAGTAAGACATTTGTTGTTTGTTTTTCCTCCATTAATAGTATGTTCGGCACTGGCATGGGATTATTTACTAAAAATCCTTAAACCTTCAATTTTTTACTTTACAACAATTGCGTTTTTAGCACTTTTTTTAATTCAGCCATTTGTATGGATGATTGCCAATCACCCTTACCAATCAATGTATTTTAGCCCGGCAATTGGTGGAAATGAGGGTGCTTTTAAAAAATATGAAACTGACTATTGGGGTTTGTCAACAAAAGAAGCAATCAAATGGATTAATGATAGTTGTGAAATCCCCGATGGCAAACAAAGCATTGCAATTAAAATGTTCTATGGTGAAGGAATTAAAGTGTCATACTACACCGAAAATCTTCCTAAGCTTGATTTTATTCCTGGAAATGGAGTTGATAACTGGGATTATGAAATTGTTTATACGGCAGCAGCCAAATTCAATAATGACCTTATTTTCAATTGGCCACCCGAAGGAACAGTGCATGAAATTAAAGCAGGAGGAAGCCCACTTTGTGCAATAGTTAAAAATAATTATCAAAATAAAAAGCTTGCTTTGGAAGAAGAAGTTAAACGAAATCCAACATCAATTAATTTGATTCAATTAAGTTTGCAGCAATATTCCGAAGGAAATTATACCGGCTGTATTATTTCATGTAAAAAAGTTTTAGAATTGGAACCACAAAATGTGACCGCATTAAATAATATCTGTTCAGCATATAATGCCATGAAAATGTATGATTTAGCTGAGATTTTTTGCCAAAAAGCAATTGAAATTTCGCCCGACTTTGAGCTGGCAAAAAACAACTTAAAAGTTGCGACCGATGGAATAAAATCGATGAAGCTTGAAACCCTTACTGTTAATGAATACTTAAATTTAAGTCTTAATTATTATATGGAAGGAGATTATAAATCCTGTGTTAAAATGGCCAAAAAGCCTGCCGAACTAGACCCTTCAAATGCTTTGGCGTATAATAACATTTGTTCAGCCTATAATGTTCTTGGCAAATATGAACT
>JAIPBB010000039.1 GCA_021739805.1 Saprospiraceae bacterium
TGAAACACCGCGATATTATTGTTGTACGAACCGATCCGAATTATGAAAAACAACGTCAAGTCACTATTACCGGCGAAGTTGAATATCCAGGGACATATGTTCTTCGATCAAAGAATCAAACGTTTTTAAGTCTGTTGAACGAAGCAGGAGGTTTAACTTCCGAAGCGTTTATTTTTGGAACTAAGTTTATTAGAAAGGAACGACGTGTAATATTGGATTTTGAGGAAATTTACTTTGAGAATAACACGAGTGAGGATTTGAAGTTGGAAGATGGCGACCAACTTTTTATACCAAGAAGACCTTCGGTGGTTGAAGTAACCGGAGAAGTAAATTCGGTTGGATTATTTAAATATTATGAAGGTTGGAGCGTTTCAGATTATATCGATTTAGCCGGTGGTTTGAAGGACAGCGCAAATTACGCAATTTATAATGGCGCAAATGGTTCCTCCCTAAGAGTAGATTTTGGATGGTTCCGTTCAGATCCGGAAGTATTTGATGGGGGCAAAATTAATGTTACAAAATTACCTCCACCTCCAAAAGGAAAGGAAATAGACGTAGGTGCAACAATTAAAGATGTGTTCGCGATCGCTTCCAGTGCTGTGACAGTTATTTACTTAGTGTGGCAAATTAGCAGGTAGAAAAATTTTGAGGAAGCAACTATTTACAAAGTAAAGAGAAAATTTTGATAAAACCTGTTGAAAATATTGTCTGGCACTCACCTACAGTTGAAAGTTCAAAAAGAGAATCCCAAAAGAACCAAAAAGCTGCGTGTCTTTGGTTTACCGGACTTTCCGGTAGCGGTAAATCGACGATTGCCAATGAAGTAGAGAAACGGCTCTTCGAAAATGGTAATCATACTTACCTGCTCGATGGCGATAATATTCGCCACGGTTTAAATAAAGACCTCGGTTTTTCAGAAGTTGATCGTGTAGAAAATATCAGAAGGATTGGGGAAGTTTCTAAACTTTTTGTTGATTCCGGATTGATCGTGCTCACAGCATTTATCTCACCTTTCATAAAAGATAGGCAATTGGTTCGATCTCTTTTGGATAATAAACAATTTATTGAGATATTTGTCGACTCTGATTTAGAAAGTTGTGAAAAACGAGACCCAAAAGGATTATATAAAAAAGCAAGAGCCGGTGAAATTAAAAACTTTACCGGTTTAGATTCACCTTACGAACCACCCCAAAATCCAGAATTAGTAATAAATAATAGTGACGGAAATTCGTTGGATAAAAATGTGGAATTGATAATCAGTTATTTAATAAATAATAAATATATAGTGAAATTATGATGGACAAATATTATATCACTCACTTGCGTGAACTTGAATCGGAAGCTGTCTATATTTTACGGGAAGTTGCTGCGCAGTTTGAAAATCCGGCTTTGTTATTCTCCGGTGGGAAAGATTCAATCGTACTAGGTTGGTTATCCCGCAAAGCTTTTTTTCCCTCAAAAATTCCCTACCCTTTAATGCACGTAGATACAGGGCATAATTTTGATGAAACAATTGAGTATAGAGATGAATTCGTAAAAACTATTAACGCACGTTTAATTGTCGCATCCGTGCAGGAATCAATTGATAAAGGAAGGGTCGCCGAAGAGCACGGCAAACACGCTTCCAGGAATGCACTTCAGACAACAACACTTCTTGATGCTTTGGAAGAACACAAATTTGATTGTGCCATTGGCGGAGCGAGAAGGGATGAAGAAAAAGCACGCGCTAAAGAAAGATTTTTCTCGCATCGTGATGAATTTGGTCAATGGGACCCTAAAAATCAGCGCCCAGAATTGTGGAATATTTTTAATGGCAAGAAAAACATGGGTGAACATTTCCGCGTTTTTCCGTTAAGTAATTGGACTGAAATGGATGTCTGGCAATATATAGCAATCGAAAATATTCCGATTCCTTCTATCTATTTCTCTCATAAAAGAAAAGTTATAGAACGTGATGGATTATTACTGGCATTTTCACCATATCTAAATTTGGATGACGATGAACAGATTGAAGAACGGATAGTTCGGTGCCGGACTGTTGGTGATATGACTTGCACCGGAGTCTGGGAATCGAAAGCTGAATCTATCGAAGATATTATTCAAGAAGTCGCGGCGACTCGTGTTACAGAAAGAGGCGGACGAGTAGACGACAAACGCTCCGAAACCGCGATGGAAGACAGAAAGGTGAAGGGATATTTTTAGATTAGCCTTCAAGCGGTGAGCGTTCAGCGTTATGGAGAATGAAAATGAAAGAAAGCGTAAAGAGTTTTCATGATTTAATAGTTTGGCAAAAAGCGCATAATTTGGTACTACAAGTATATAAAGATACTGCAAGCTTTCCATCTGAAGAAAAATTTGGAATAACGTCTCAAATTCGCAGAGCAGCTATCTCTGTTCCGGCTAATATTGTTGAGGGGCATGCAAGGAGAAGCAGAAAAGAGTTTCTAAATTTCCTGAATATTGCCCACGGTTCGCTTGAAGAACTTAAATATTTATTGTTACTCTCGCGAGAACTAAACTACTTGGATGAGAATGAATATTCAGAGTACTCTATGATTACAACAGAAGTCTCAAAAATTCTATATGGTTTTAAAAAATCTTTAGAAAGTTAATTGGAAATTGAAATATTCAAATGCACAAAATAAGCTGAACGCCCTACGCTAAACGCTTAACGCTTTTTTTGAGTAGTTGATTAAATCTTTAGGAAAAAAAATGACAACAAAAAACTCATATCTTGATATGGAATTGCTTCGGTTTACTACTGCCGGAAGTGTTGATGATGGTAAAAGTACTTTAATCGGTCGGTTATTATTTGACAGTAAATCAATTTTTGAAGACCAGCTTGATGCTGTAAAAAAATCAAGTGAGAAAAAAGGTTTAGTGGATGTTGATTTAGCTTTGTTGACAGATGGCCTTAAATCTGAAAGAGAACAAGGCATTACAATTGACGTGGCTTATCGTTACTTCGCCACTCCAAAGCGCAAATTTATAATTGCCGATACTCCCGGACATATCCAATACACCCGGAATATGGTTACCGGCGCTTCAACTGCAAACTTAGCTTTAATTTTAGTTGATGCCCGACAAGGAGTAATCGAACAAACAAAAAGACATTCCTATATAGCTTCATTACTTAAAATTCCTCATCTTGTTCTCTGTGTAAACAAAATGGATCTTGTGGATTATTCGGAAGAAGTCTATGAACAAATTGTTGCTGATTTTAAAGGTTTTGTCGCCAAAATGGATATCAAAGATGTCCGATATGTGCCGATTAGCGCGTTAAATGGTGATAATGTTGTAACCCGTTCGAAAAATATGGATTGGTATAACGGATCGACTTTACTCCATTTATTAGAAAATATTTACATAGCCAGCGATTATAACCATTTGGACCCAAGATTGCCGGTTCAATATGTTCTACGTCCTCAAAAAATAGAAGGATTCCATGACTACAGAGGATTTTCCGGTAGAATTGGAAGCGGTATTTTTAGAGTCGGGGAAGATGTCACCATTTTGCCTTCCGGATTTTCTTCTAAAATCAAATCTATTTATGCCTACGATAAACTGGTTGAGGAAGCATTTCCTCCAATGTCTGTAGCGATAGAGCTAGAAGATGATTTGGATATCGGGCGTGGGGATATGATCGTAAAACCAAATAACCAACCCCAAGTTACTCAGGATATTGATTGTATGTTATGTTGGTTTAGCGATAAACCGATGCAGCTTGGCGGGAAATATGCTTTACGACATTCTACGGCAGAAGTTAGAACTATGGTGAAAGAAGTTGTTTATAAAATGGATATTAACAATTTGGTCCGCGATGAAGATGATCGGGATGTAAAAATGAACGACATTTGCCGAGTAAAATTAAGAACCACAAAACCTCTGTTTATCGATGACTACAAAAAGAATAGATTCACCGGTAGTTTAGTTTTAATTGATGAAGCTACAAACAACACGGTTGCCGCGGGAATGATTCATTAACAAGATAAAAGATAAAAGGAAAAAGATAAAAGGAAGACTTTGAAATGCCGTTGTTTTTTCTTTGAGTGAAAAATGAATGATCTATCTAGCAGGTTATTTGAGTTTGCGGTTAATTGTATTGAATTCTCAAAAACTGTGACAATTACAAAAGAAATTGAAGTAGTCATCTATCAGTTATCAAAATCATGTACTTCACCCGGCGCAAATTATGAAGAATCACAAGCTTCTTCATCCAAAGCAGATTTTAGAAACAAAGTATTTATATCATTGAAAGAAATGCGTGAAGCAAATTATTGGTTGAGAATTTGTAAAAGATTGAAATTGGGGAACGATAATAGAATAGATCAGTTAATTGATGAATCAGAACAACTAAAAAAAATATTAGGCTCAATCGTATCAAAAATTCAACATTAAAAACATCTTTTATCTTTTATCTTTTTCCTTTACACTTGTTTCATGTTTAAAGAAACTCACGCTCGTTCGGTTGTAAAGACTATTTCATGGCGAATACTCGCTACTGTCACCACCATTACGCTTGTATATATTTTTATTGGTGATACAACGATTGCAATTTCCGTTGGCGGTATTGAAGTTTTTCTAAAAATGTTAATCTATTTCCTTCATGAGAGGGCATGGGATAAAATTAAATTTGGAAGGAAAGAAGTAAAACCGGCTGTTATATGGATTACCGGTTTGGTTCGTTCCGGAAAATCTGAAATTGGTGAAAAAGTAACGCAAATTCTGAAAGAAAAAGGATTTAAAGCTGATCATCTTGATGGACATGGTATCCGGCATCTATTCCCCGAAACCGGCTATTCACACGATGAAGTTAACGAACATATTAAAAGAGTCGGTTACCTTGCGAGTAAACTTGAAGAACAAGGAGTTTTTGTCATTGCCACGTTTCTTTCTCCTTTCGAAGAATCAAGAAATTTTATTCGCTCTATAGCTAAGAATTTTATTGAAGTTTACATTTCTACCCCAATCGAAGAATGTATAAAACGTGATACTACCGGTACTTATGAGAAAGCCAAAAAAGGCGAAATTTCTAATTTCCCCGGTATTAGCACTGAATATGAAATCCCGAAAAACCCGGAACTCGAATTCGAAAATCTTAGTCCCGATACAGATAAAATTGCTTTAAAGATTGTTGAGTTTGCTCTCAAAGATTTCTAAACCCACATACTTATATTAAATCAAAGGCACAGATGAATAATCCTCTATCAAAATTAGATATGGAATATCTTATAAATACTGCAAAGGAAGCCGGAAAAAGAATTATGGAAGTCTATGCTTCGGAAGATTTCGATGTTCAACTTAAAGGGGATGATTCTCCCTTAACGAAAGCTGACACAATTTCGCATAATTATATAAAAGAAAGACTTTCCGAAAAGTATCCCGAAATCCATTTGCTTTCGGAAGAAGGAAAAGAAATACCTTACGAAGAAAGAAAAGATTGGACAACTTTTTGGCTAATTGATCCTTTGGATGGAACGAAGGAATTTATTAAAAGGAATGGTGAGTTTACTGTTAACATCGGACTAATACACGAAGGTCAGCCAATTCTCGGAATTATCTATGCTCCGGCGCTTGAGATTCTATATTATGGCAACAAGGAAATCGGATCATTTAAACAAGAAGGCGAAGGCGAACACCAAAAATTGCCCTTAAAGTACAATCATGGAAATGATATAGTTGCAGTTCAAAGCCGCTCACATTCTTCTGATGAAGAAAATGAGGTACTAAAAAAACATGGAGTCACAAAATCTATTTCTATAGGATCATCACTAAAATTTTGCATGGTTGCCGAAGGAAAAGCTCATATTTATTACCGTCACGGACCGACTTGGGAATGGGATACGGCTGCTGGGCATGGGATTAGTGCAGCCGAGGGAAAACTAATCTCTGGACTTGCTTATAATAAAACTACACTTCTCAACTCATCATTTCAAGTACGATAAATCTTTATTTAAATTATTATATGTTGATTTTAGAAATCAGAAATTTGAGTATCAATTATGAATCAGAGTAAACAAACTACTGAAGACAAAATTCTTAATTTTTTTGTTGCAACCATTAAGTTGGTTGAACCCTTAGGGCGGAATATTAAGACTTTTCTAATATTTAATTTTATTGCAGCCTGTCTCATAGCTGTGTTTCTATTACTGTTCGCTAAACCTTATTTTGATTCAAAGCTAATTATTTATCCGGAAGCTAGTTCAGCGCGTCCAAACTTGAGTGGAATATCTAGCCTAGCTTCAATGGTGGGGGTCTCCCTAGAAAGTGGGACATCAATAAATATCTATAGTGATATTCTCAAAAGTGAGACTTTATTCGAAGAAATAATTTACTCAAAATATCAAACAGAAAGTTTCCCAGATTCTGTAAATCTAATTGAATACTATGAAGTTGAAGCTGACGAAGAGGGAAATGAACAATTTAGAAAAAGAAAACAATTTCTCGCCGTTTACGAATTGTTGAGTGAAGAATTAGTGACTGCAAATATGGATAGAATTAGTCAAATTTTGGTAGTTAACATACGAATGCCAGAGGCAAAACTTTCTTCAGAAGTTGCTGTGGGAATTGCACGCAGCCTAGATAAATATCTTCGTGAAAAGAGAAAAACTAACGCTTCCGAACAAACGAGCTACCTTTCCAAAAGATTAGTTGATATCGGAGACTCACTACAAATTGTTGAAGATAAACTTAAATCATTTCTTGAAAGAAATAAATTGTATGAGAATTCACCAGAGCTTCAATTAACTTATGTTAGATTAAGAAGAAATGTGGAAGTCTACCAAACAGTCTATATTGAATTAACCAAGCAATATGAATTATCAAAGTTGACTGAAATAAAAGATACGCCAATTCTTAACATCCGAGAGTTACCCGAACAACCAGTCGAAAAAAGTGGACCGAGAAGAACATTATTTTTTCTTATTGTTATGACTCTATCTAGCATAATAAGTTCTATATACTTCATTTATGTTAAATATCAACTACCAGTATTTGTTAAAAAATTAAAAAACTCACTCCTTAGTCGAAGGCAGGCCTAATTAATGCTCTCTATTTAAACAAGGGATTTATGCGTTCAATCAACATCGGCGTTTTGTGGGGTACAGTGTACTCAGGTAATCAGGGTGTAAATGCACTAACCTATTCTATTATACATATGCTCAAAACAATTGCTGATAATAACAATATTAACATCAATTTTTGTTTAATTGGCACGCAGAATAAAGATATCCATTCTGGTTCCATCAGTATAAAAGCGAATACGATTAACTATGATTTTATTCCCTCTAAAACCTTTTATCTGAATAGAATATATAATGTCTTTAATTTTAAAGTGTTCTCAAAATTAAAAGATATAGATATCATCTTTGATTTAAGTCAGGGAGATGGGTTTACAGATATTTACGGATATAAAAGATTTTTCAACAATTGCTTATCTAAATTACTATTTATGATTTTGCGAAAGAAGATTGTTCTACTACCCCAAACTATTGGTCCATTCGAAGGTAAAATCTCTTTAATTTTAGCAAAATATATTTTGAATAGCGTACATACTATAATGGCTAGGGACACTTTAACTTATAATGAACTTGCTAGGTGGAATATAAATACATATTACGATGAGTACATAGATCTTGCCTTTTCGCTGCCATATTCTTTGCCTAATCCGAAAGTATCAGAGAGATTAAAAATTGGTATAAATGTCTCTGGCTTACTCTACCGCGGAGGCTATAATGAAAATAATATGTTCCGGCTAAAAATGAATTACGCAAAATTTGTAAAAATGATGATCGGTAAATTTAGAGATCAAAATGACTTGAAAATTTATCTCATAGCCCATGTTTATGGTGAAAATATATCACTACAAGAGGACGATTCTATTTCAATAAAAGAATTGGCAAAATCTTTCGACGATGGCGAAAATATAGAAATTTCTCCGCCATTTAAGAGTCCGGTTGAGGCAAAATCATATATTGCGGAGATGGATTTACTAATTGGATCGAGAATGCACGCTTGTATTGCTGCCTTTTCCGCTGGTGTTCCAATTATTGGTATTTCATATAGTAGGAAGTTTGAAGGACTCTTTGTCAATTTGCTGAAGTATAATTATATAATTGATGCAAGAGAGAACGATGAGATTGAAGCGTTAGCAAAGGTAAATGAATACGTTAATAAGCTATCTGAATTGAAAGAACACTGCCATGCTAGTCTTGAAATAATTACTAAGCAAAATCGAAAGATTGAAAATAAGTTGTTGGAAATTCTAAAATGAGCGAGTTTTTAATCAATGATCTTTCTGAATCCAGTATATGTATTGGTTGCGGATTATGTGAGAGTGTTTTCGGTAATGAATTTGTAAAAATAACTGAAGACAGTGCAGGTTTTTTTGTTGCAAAACAATCTAAGAGATTGGATGCTAATCAAATTAAGAAACTGAAAAAATGGTGTCCTGCCATTCGGGTTGAAAATCCAGTTGCTGGTACAAGAGAGGATTCATTAATCTGGGGTAATTACGAATCAATTGCCTCCGGCTATGCTACAAATCCTGAAATGCGATTTAAAGGATCATCCGGGGGGGCCTTAAGTGCAGTTTTAAGTTATTTAATTAACAGTATGAAATATGAGGGAGTTGTTCAGATTGGTCGGGCAGTAAACGAGGCAACAAGAAATTCAAACTTCTTCAGCACAAGTGATGATATGTTATTGCGGAATGCCGGCTCAAGATACAGTCCTAGTTCACCGTTAATTGACATTACCCGAATTATCGATAATCACAAAAAAATTGTAGTAGTAGGAAGGCCATGTGATATTTCGGCATTGAGACAATATCTCAATTCTATCCCCAAGTGTGATCTGGATGTTGTGCTGATTTCTTTCTTATGTGCGGGGACACCAAGCTTAAAAGGTACTGAGAAAATACTAAGTATGTTTAATCTGAATAAGAGCGATGTTGTTGAGTTCCGTTATCGAGGAGAGGGGTGGCCGGGAATGTCTTACGCTATAGATAAATTGGGGAGAAAACATTCTTTATCATATGAAGATTCTTGGGGCAAAGTATTAAACAAACACTTGCAGTTTAGGTGCAAGATATGTCCGGATGGTGTAGGGTCATCAGCTGATATCACTTTTGGTGACGCTTGGGATAGTGATAGCGGTTATCCGGATTTCTCTGAAAAAGAGGGGCAAAGTCTTATTATATCACGCACCTATCTTGGAAAAAAAATTATTGAATCAGCAGCTGAATTTGGTGCCATCAATTTGACTAAATTTGATGTTGGTAAACTGAGAACTATTCAGAAATACCATTTGAATAAAAAAGGCTTGGTCTGGAGTAGATTAATAGCCTGGCGGTTACTTGGTAAATCTTATCCGAAATTTACGAATTTCAATTTGTACAAATTATCTAGAATGATTCCAATTAAAATTACAATTTCGAATATGTTTGGGACGCTCAAGAGAATCGTCAAAATATGATAAGTAAATTTAATAGAATTGTTAAAAATTCATCTTGGTTGTTTATTAGCAACCTGATCAATTCAATATCCAAAATAATCGTTGTCCCTTTATTGCTCTCATACTATGGAAAACTAGAATATGGAATTATTGTTCTTGCCCTTTCACTTAATTCATATTTGAATATCACAAATCTCGGGATCCCACAGGGTCTGGTAAAATTTGTTTCTAGTAATATCGCAAAGAACAATATTCAAACTGTAGTAAACTTGACGAATACAAGTTTCTCCCTTTTTTCGATTATAGGTGTATTAAATGCATTAATATTTTTTGGATTTGCAATTTTTGGTATAAGTTTTTTCAAAGTTGATGCGGTTGTAATTTATGAGTTCCGCATTGTACTTGTATTAAGTGGGATTTCCGTGCTAATCTCTTGGCCATTTTCAATTCTCGACCAATTATTAAATTCACTTGAGGATATTGCATGGTTGTCAAAACTGAAAATAATTTCTTATGTACTACAAATAATCGTTACAATTTTGAGCATTTGGCTTGAAGTAAACATTGTCTATTATTTTGTTCTCTATCTTCTGAGTCGGAACATAATCATACCAAACAAATTGTTGAGGTGGTATAAAATTTCCGGTGTTAATTATAGGATTAAATTTGCATGGGTTTGGGAAGATTTCAGAGAGGTATTCTTCTATGGAATGGGAATATTGATGATTGGGATCTCTCAATCAATTGCATTTGGCTTAAGACCTATCGTATTAGCTTTTAGGGAGTCAAGTGGATTAAATGTATTAGCCGATTATCAAATAATTTTCACAATCGCAAGTGGTGTAACACTATTTAATGGAGTTATTTTAACTACACTTCTACCAGCTTCAGCAAAAGCATATGCAACGAACGACGATGGCTCCTTAAATAAGATTATGGATGGGGCTACTAGATATTCATGGTTTTTCATATCGTATATCATTGCTGTAATTTACCTAAACTCTGAAATTATAATTAATCTTTATGTTGGGAAAGAATATCTTCATCTTGTACCAGCATTACGGATATGGCTATTATCATTTGGATTTTTATATTTGAGTGCGGTCGCAAGTATAGTTCTAGCTTCTGGGAGGATAAAATTATTAACAATCACAAGTCCCATTAATGCAATAATATCTTTAACAATCCTGTGGATTCTTGCACCAAAATATGGTGTAGAGGCTGCTGCAATATCAACATTAGCATACTATTTGTTGCAGTTTATAGTCTATCATATATATTATTTGCCCAAGATATTAAAAATAAATTCATTGAAATATCTTACTCAAAAATTTGCACCTCCAGTGTTTGCAGCAACTATAATGGTATTCCTCCCTGCAATAGTATTAAATTTGACAAACGATTTTAGTTTGCAGGTTATGATCCTAAAAACAATAATTGGAACAATTTTGTTCGTTCTATTAAATCTAATATACTATATAAAACCGTTTGAACTTAAGAAAATTATTTTTGCGATAGTTGGGAAAATATGATTTGAAGAGATTCTTGCTACATACAATTGAATTCGTTTATTTCATCAAAAGTAAAAGACTAAGGAAATTATTGGAAACATTAGTTTATTCTCTTGATGGAGGACAAATGTGGTCGACCTCTATTAGGCGAATTTATAAAAAATACCATTTAATTAATATAGGATATGGAACTTATGGGGGCATTTTTAATAGAAGAAATGTCCCCAGGAATACAACCATTGGGAACTACTGTTCAGTAGCTCCCAATATTAGGATATTTAATGCAAACCATCCCAAAGAACAATTCACTTTACACCCTCTTTTTTATAATCCAAAAGCAGGTTTTGTTAAAGATGATAGATTAACACGATCTAAACTTATTATTGGGAATGATGTATGGATAGGGGAATGGGTGATAATACTGCCAAGTTGTACTCATATTGGTGATGGTTCAATAATCGGAGCAGGTAGTGTTGTAACAAAAAATGTTCCGGAATATTCGATAGTTGTGGGTAATCCGGCTAAAGTTATCAGTCGTAGATTTGACCCAAAGGCAATGGCATTTCTGAAATTGAGTAAATGGTGGGAGTTAGATAAAGACGAATTGAGCAAAAATGAAATGAAATTTAACAGCATAAACCCGTAAGCACATTGATTTTATTACAAATTATTTTTGTTTTTTCATTCATCGCTTTACTTAAGAACAATCCAAAGGGAAGTATTAAACTGTATATTTGGATTTTACCATTCCTCCATCCAAATTTAGCCTTAATAAATCTACCCAGCTTACCGTTAATAACGATGCAAAGGGCGCTAATATTCGTTTTATCAAGTCATTTTATTGTATTGTATCTTCTTAATGAAGACTTTAAAGCTAAGATCGCAAACTTTCCATTTCGAATCGGAATCAAAACTCTTGGTATTTCATTATTACTTGTCACACTGTTTAGCAAAATGCCATTTTTTTCAAGTTTATTTAATTACATCTCTATTTTGGTTGAATATTTAATAATCTTTGTTTTGGTCTGGAATGTTTTTGAATCAGAAGATGAAATTAAGAATGTTTTTGATGGTTTGTTCATCTCCTTTCTGGTGATCACATTTTATGGTCTTTTCACTAAAATATTTCAAGTAAATCCTTACTTGAATCTTGTAAATACTGAAGGGTTTCGGGATATTAGTTTTTCCTACGATGATATTGTGAGGGGAAACATTTTCGGCCGAATTCAATCAGTGTTCTATCATCCAATATCCTATGGCGGATTTATGGCTTTGCTAATGCCATTCGTTTTCTGGAGGATATTTCATGCAGATTATGATATCAAAAACATTTTATTATATCTTTTGATTATATTATTAGTCCTTAATATATTTTTAACAAATTCAAGATCTCCCATAATTTTTGTGTTAATTGCTTTATCTGGATTTATATTTACTAAACAAATTAAAAATATCATAAAATATGGAATTCCTTTAATTGGAGTTGTTTTCATATTGATGATATTAAGCGGATCATTAAATGATTATTTTACAACTATAAAAGGTGCTGTGTTCTTTTGGGATGAAGAAATTGAACTTGAAATTGGGGGGAGTTCAATCTTAAGCAGGGAATTAGCATTATTAACTGCCCTTGGATATTTTCTACAACATCCATTTACCGGGCACGGACTGACAATGCTGAGGGAAATAGTAAAATTTCAGACTGATCCATTCCTCGGCAATGCTCCAAGTTTTTTATTTGAATTATTAGTTGATACAGGGCTTGCTGGTATTGTTGGCTACTCAGTATTATTCAGCAATATCCTCTTAAAATATAAAGGGTTTTTGTCGACAAATCTTTCAGAAGAAACTTTAGATTTAATTAAGATTACCATCACAACCATCATTGGTTACATTGTGTTCATAAACATTACGGGAGAATTAAATACTTTTAGTTTCTTTCTAATTCTAGTAGCACTTACTTCAAAGTACTGTCAATTGAGCCAGAATAATATATTAATGTCAAATGAAGCTTAAGCTGGCTATAATTTTAGTGAACTGGGAGCGTCAAGATGACACTTTAGAATGCCTTGACAGTATTGCAAAATTTCTACCAGACACAAACAACTATTTTGTTGTACTAGTTGATAACGGATCTAAAGAAGGAATCTCCAAAATTTTAAATAGTGAATTTGTTTTTGATATTAAAATTATCCAAAATGATAGCAATCTGGGTTTCACAGGTGGAAATAATATTGGAATAATAGAAGCCAAAAAATATAATCCCAATCTTATAATGTTATTAAATAATGATACAACACTTGTAGATAATTCGATTGAGAAAGCTGTTGTTTGTTTTGAGAATAATCTGAAGTTGGGAGTCATCGGTCTGATCAATTATTACTATGACTCACCAGATATAATATGGCAAGCTGGCTTTAAACTGAGAATGAAAGATCTTAAGCCATTTCCAATTGCTCCTAATGTTTCAAATGAGCCTATTGAACAAGTTGATTTTGTACCCGGCTCTAGCATGATCATTAGGAATGAACTACTGACTGAAACGGAAGTACTGGATGAAAACTATTTCGCCTATTGGGAAGATGTGGATCTTTGTCATTTTATTAAACGGAAGGGCTACCTTGTTTCTTTTTTGAATAATTCACGCATTTTGCATAAAGTAAAAAAATCAACGAATACTAACTTACACTTATATTTAAGTGTAAGAAACCAACTTTATTTCTTAAAAAAATATTCTTCTACAATAAAAACATTTTTGCATCAAATACGTATTGTCGCAAAATATTTAATTAAATATCTTATTGGAAAAGAAAATCGGCAAATAAAAATAATATATTTTGCAATAAAGGATTTCAATATGAATAAATATAAAAACTTTAGAATAAATGAGTTCATTTAGTAATATATAGATTAGATGAAAAACACATTTATTAAAATAAAATATATTCTAAGTGAAGAAGGCTTAACTGTTTTCATTATACGTCTAGGCAAAGTGTTGATCGTTAAAGTAAGGCGCTTATTCTCATTTAACAAAGAAATAATTTTTAAATGGACTAAATTAAAAAATATTCACAAGGGCAAAAGAGCCTTTCTCATTGGTAATGGGCCAAGCTTAAATCGATTACCGCTCTATTTGCTCAGAAATGAACATAGTATTGGTTTTAATCGTATTAATCTACTCGAAGAGCGTCTGAATTGGGTACCAAATTTTTATTGTACAATAGATGATAGAGTGTTGTTAGATTCCGTCGATGAAATACAAAATAATCTTTCTAAATATGAGGCTGCATTTTTACCCGATATTCATCCATATAATATCAACTTTAAGAAAAAATTCGTTGAGAAAGATAATTTGTTTTGGCTGTTTTTGGAGAAGTTGAATTTTTCAATGAATCTTCCATATGCCGGAATTAATAAAACGGTTGCGAATGTTGGTCTTCAAATCCTTGCATATTTGGGATTCTCTCCTATATACATAATTGGAGTTGACCTTGACTATAAGAGCCAGGTAAGCGCTAAGAATGAAACTACAAGAGACGTTGTCGCCAATGACGACGACGACCCGAATCATTTTGATCCAAGATATTTCGGGAAAGGAAGAAATTATCATCAGCCCAGGATGGAGGAAACATTTCTCAAGTTTGATGATGCTCGGAAATTTTTTGATTCACAGAACATAAATGTATTTAATGCAGGAATTGGTGGAAAATTAGAGTCTTTCAAGAGAGTTAAGTTTGAAGATTTGTTTAATTATACAGACGATGAAATGAAAATATTATTTCTAAAGACCTTCTCCGCAATGGAAAATATTTTATCATTGGAAGACTTCAAAATATTGGATGATTTGGATGGATGGAATCCTGATATGGAAAAATTTTCTGTACCCACGGATGTTGGTGTTAGGCTTATTAATAAAGCAATTTTTACACATATTCCACATGGCCCTTTCAAGAACAGATATTACTTCGTAAAGAGGACAAATAATGATAATGCCGAATATAGTTAAGGAAAAGCTGACAAATAAATTGCTAACGATCGGATCCTGGATTTCATTTGGATATACACCAATTTGTGAAATTATGTGTTCGGCAGGATTTGATTGGTTAGTTATTGATATGGAGCACACCTCAATTGATTATGAAAAAGCTCAAGAATTGATACAGATAATTTCTCTATCGAACAATGTCCCACTAGTTCGTGTGGGAAAGAATGACGAATTAATTATTAAAAGAATCATGGATTCCGGAGCTCATGGAGTAGTAGTTCCAATGGTTAATAACCGACTAGAAGCAGAAATGGCTGTAAATGCGGTCAAGTATCCACCCATTGGTAAAAGAGGTGTTGGCCTATTCAGAGCACAAAATTATGGACTGGGATTTAGCGACTACTATTCTTGGGTTCAAGAAAATTCCATTGTAATCGTACAAATCGAACACATCGACGGACTCAACAATATCGATGAAATATTATCGGTTGATGGAGTTGATGGATTTATTATTGGTCCGTATGATCTCTCAGCTTCGCTTGGCAAACCAGGAGAATTTAATGATCCTGAAGTTGCGTCTGCGTTTGCCTACGCTTCATCAAAATTGAAAGACTCTCCAAAGGTTGGAGGATTTCACGTTGTTCACAGCAACCATGAATTACTGAAATCAAAAATCGAGGAAGGATTTAAATTTATTGCATATGGAGATGATATGGTGTTTTTTGCTGAAAAAATTCGTGATGAAAAGTCAGCTATTAGTAATATTATTTAAAAGGAGTTAATTGATGAAGGTATTGATTTCACCATCCTCGTTTGGACAGTGCGGAATGAAACCTGTCGAATTATTGGAAAAGCATGGATATGAGATAATAAATAATCCATTTGGTAGAAAACTAACAGAGGATGAAGTAATAGAAATTGCTTCAGATGCAGTCGGAATAGTCGCCGGTGTTGAACCTTTGACTAGAAAAGTTATGGATCGTTTAAACAATCTTAAATGTATTAGCCGTGTTGGTGTGGGTATGGATTCTGTCGACCTTGCTTACGCTGAGGAAAAAGGAATTATTGTACGGAATACGCCTGATGGGCCAACTAGAGCAGTTGCCGAGTTAACGGTTGGACTTACTTTAGATCTTTTAAGAGGCATTTCATTCTCTCATAGCCAAATTAAAAATGGTGGATGGAAAAAATTCATTGGAAATCTTATTCTTGATAAAAAAATAGGGGTCCTCGGTTTTGGGCGTATTGGAAGAGAAACATCACTTTTATTTAAAGGTTTGGGAGCTAAGGTTCAAGCTTATGATTTGTACCCCGATGTTCAATTTGCAAATGAAAATGACATCAAATTAGTTAATTCGAAGACATTGTTTGAAACTTCTGATATTATTACAATTCATTTACCACCAAGCGATGACGGCATACCCATAATATCTAACAATGAATTAAATTTGATGAATTCTGACTCATTTTTAATAAATGTTTCGCGTGGTGGCGTTGTGGATGAAGATGCACTTTACGATTCATTGCTTGGAAAGAAGATCGCAGGAGCTGCTTTGGACGTCTTCAAAAACGAACCGTACAAAGGAAAACTCACTGATCTCGAAAATATCATTTTCACTCCGCATCTTGGATCTTACGCAAGTGAAGGGAAATTGAAAATGGAAATTGACGCCGTGGAAAACCTTTTAGCAAGTATATAAGACTAAAGATGGCACTACGATTTGGAATTATTGGATTTGGAAAAATTGGTCAGTTAAGAAAGAAGATAATTGAAGAATTAGAACTTGGTAAAGTACTGGCAATTTCAGATCCAAATTATAAACAGACGCACAAAGATATTTTTTTAACAAATAATTATCATGAATTGTTAAAGCAAGATATCGATGCAGTCATAATTGCCACTCCAAATAATATCACAGCCACAGCTGTTATTGATGCGCTTAATTCTGGCAAACACGTGTTTTCCGAGAAGCCGCCTGGTAGAAATTTGGAAGAAGTTATTGAAATTAAAAAATGCTCCGCAAAACACCCAAATTTAAAATTGAAATTTGGGTTTAATCATAGAGCCCATTATAGTGTTATGGAAGCAAAGCGGATAGCATCTTCAAATAGAATGGGAAAATTGATGTGGGCGAGAGCCGCATATGGTAAAGCCGGCAGTTTGGATTTTAAAGAACAATGGAGAAGCACTAAAAATATTGCAGGTGGCGGAATATTATTAGATCAGGGTATTCACATGCTTGATTTATTAATTCTCTTCTTTGGTGGTTTTTCTGAAGTAAAAAGTTTCGTGGATACTACTTATTGGGATATACCCCTTGAGGATAATGCTTTCGCTATTTTAAAAAATAGTAGTGATCAATATGCGGTATTCCATTCATCATCAACCCAATGGAAGCATATATTTAGACTTGAATTATTCTTCTCTGAAGGATATATGATTCTGAATGGTTTGGATACCGGCTCAAAATCCTACGGAAGGGAGTCATTAATTATTGGTAAACGACAATTTGAAGATGAAGTTGAGTTGTTAGGCAATCCATCTGAAGAACAAATATTTTTTGATGACGACCGATCTTGGTATTTCGAAATGAACGATTTTAGCAATGCGATCATTAATGATAAACCTATCATAAAAGGTTCAGTTGATAGTGCTGTAGATGTTATGCAGCTAATTGATAAGATATATAGTTCGGATAATTCTTGGGTGAAGAGAGAAAATGAGGGGGAGAAATAAGTAAATGAAAACAAGAATTGTTAGAGATGATTTTCGTGAAGCTGAAATTAGACCTTCCAAGGAATTTTCAGAATATTACAGATTAATTCAAGAAGATATTTCCGAAATATTTCACTCGGAAGCCGGAAATTATATTGAAGAATGTCCAGCATGTAAATGTAAATCTGCACGATTTTATTTCAATAAAAACAATTTTACTTATCTGGAATGTAGTGATTGTTCAACTGTTTACATGAGTCCGAGACCAACAATAGGAATGTTGCATGAATTTTATTCTAGATCAAAGGCGATGGAATACTGGAATTCTAAAACATTTCAAGATACAAGTGGAAGGAAAAAACATGTTTTTGCTCCACGAATCAGATGGATAGGGGAATCAATAGAATTTGATGAAAAATCTAGTAAGAATTATTGTGATTTTTACTCGAAGTACAACCCAATTATTGAAGCAATTAGCGAGTTTAATGAGTTTACAAATAAGGACTCTTATAAACCAATTCCAGAGTTGATACCTACACTTTCAAAAAGTGGCTTTCGAATCAGTGACAATTTAAAAGCATCATATTATAGCGTTATTACTGCATTTGAAGTATACGATCGATTTTATGATCCAAATTCTGTAACAAAATTACTTTACGACAGTCTGGAAGAAAATGGATTATTAATGATTTCAAGCATGTCATCAAGTGGATTAGATTTTCAATTTATGAAATCAAAATCGTCAAATATAATCCCACCTCTCCACATGAATATATTTTCGATAGAGGGTATCGTAAAAATGTTCGAAAATGTTGGATTTGAAATATTAGAATTAAGCACACCCGGTTCATTAGATTTAAAGATATTAGAGAATCATATAAATGATATCGAATTACCACGATTTTTGAGGGATATCATATTGAATAGAGACGAACAAATAAAAGAAAATTTCCAGGAATTTTTACAAAGAGGGAGACTTAGCTCCCATTTAAGATTATTAGCTAGAAAAAAATAAGGTGATATTAAAATGAGTGAATTTAATAGGACTGCTAAATTGTATGAGCATGTTGAAGAATACAAAAAATCTCTTTCTGATTTATTAGCGAAAGTAGATATGTGTGTTCTTGAGCAAATAATCGATCAATTTATTCGGGTTCAAAAAACAAGAAATACTATTTATGTCTGTGGAAATGGAGGAAGTGCAGCTACTGCTTCACACTTCCAAGTAGATTTCGGTTTTTTTGTAAGATATTTTACAGAAAAACGAATCAAAATAAAAAGTTTAACTGATCAAGTCCCCATGATAACTGCAATCGGAAATGATCATTCTTATGAGGATATTTTTATTGATCAAATGATTGATAATTTCAATCCTGGTGATGTTTTAATAGCAATATCCGCGAGTGGAAATTCAGCAAACTTACTTAAGGCCGTTGATTATGCTAATAATAATGGGGGAACAAGTATTGCTTTTGTTGGATTTGATGGAGGTAAACTGAAAAATATGGCCAATATTGTAATGTTTACTCCGAATCCTCCAAAACAATATGGTCCCATTGAAGATTTGCATATGATTCTTGACCATATGATGGTTTCGTATCTCGCTAAAGATGAAGAATTTTTATCAATTAAATAGAATCGAATGATGAACATTACTTTTGAAAATAAAACAGTACTGGTAACTGGAGCAACACGCGGAATTGGCAAAGCAATTGCGAATGAGTTTGAAACAAGCAAAAAAATAATTATCACCGGAACCAATAGACAGAATTACGAAGAAATTATGCAAAATTTCAAGCAGACAAATATAGAATTCCTTGAAGTCGATTTTTCGAATTCAAATTCAACTGAGAAATTTATTGAGGATATTGAAAAATTTGACAAAATTGATGTTTGTATAAATAATGCCGGGATAAATATATTGAACGAATTTACCGAGACAAAAGTTGAGGACTATCATAAAATACTTGATGTTAATTTGAAGGGCCCATATCTATTAAACCGTCTTGTTGCAAAAAAAATGAAAAATAATAGTTATGGGAGAATCGTAAATATTTGTTCAATTTGGAGTCGAATCACTAGGGCAGAGAGGTCACTCTATACAATGACGAAAAATGCCTTACATGGCATGACACAAACCATGTCAGTCGAATTATCGAAGTTTAATGTGCTAGTGAATTCAGTGTCACCTGGTTTTACAATTACTGAGCTTACAAAAAGAACCAATACGGAAGAAGAACTAAGACAAATCGCACAGAATATACCAATTAAAAGATTGGCTGAACCAAATGAGATCGCTCGAGTAGTGGCATTTTTATCAAGTGAAATGAACACTTACTTAACAGGTCAAAATATTACTGTGGATGGAGGATATGAAATTGTTTGAATTAGAAATTAAATCTTCGAAGAAAAATTACAAAGTGAAATTCATTGATGATTTTATTCGGTCTTTAAAACTTTTATACAAAAAAAACGATTTTATAATTATAGACAAATTTGTTTATGATAATTACGTTGTTTCACATAAAGAATATCTGAATTCTTTTAAGTTTATTAAAATAGAAGCAAGTGAAGCTCAAAAAAGTTATCTAAGATTGGCGCCGATTATTCAAGAATTAATTGAAGGTGGCTTTAAAAAAGATAATCGCCTAATTGCCATCGGCGGAGGAATAACTCAAGATGTAACCGCGTTTATTGCATCAATATTATATCGTGGTGTTGATTGGTATTTTTTTCCAACCACACTCCTAGCCCAAGGGGATAGTTGTATTGGGAGTAAAACTTCGATCAATTTTGGAGAATATAAGAACCAATTGGGTAATTTCTACGCCCCTCGTGAAATTTACTCGGATACAAATTTTTTAAGAACTTTGAATGAGAAAGAGCTTACCTCAGGATTAGGAGAAATGGCCCATTACTTTTTGGTTTCGAGTGAAGAGGACTACAAGAGATATACTTCAGAATATGACAATGCCAGAATCGATTTTGGTGTTTTGAGAGATCTGATTATTCGTAGTTTGGAGATTAAAAAGAGTTATATAGAGATTGACGAGTTTGATCTGAATGAGAGGCAAGTATTTAATTACGGGCATTCTTTTGGACACGCTATAGAATCTCTTACCCAGTATAGGATACCTCATGGCATAGCTGTAAGTATTGGTATGGATATTGCGAATTTTATGTCAGTTAATTACGGTTATCTTTCAGCAGAAAAGAGGATGGAAATAAGAGAGGTTTTAAAGAAAATATGGACGGGTTACTCTTTAGCAGACCTTTCAATTGAAGAAATGAAAAATGCTTTAAGAAAGGATAAGAAAAATAAAGGCGATTTGCTTGGATTGATTCTTACAAAAGGTCCCGGTAAAACATTTAAAGAATTTAAGGAATTGGATAGTAAATTTTCAGAATGGTTATTTCAATATTTTTCTGAAGAATTTTATAGGTGATGATTTGGTTTATGATCATATAACTAATTCTTATTTATATTACGGCATTAATGAGGATATCAAAATTGCATTAAAGTTTATCGAAAATGTTTCACCTGATATCGGACTCGGGGAAATTGAATTAAATAATCAAGTAAAAGCAATTATTTCTGAATACGAGACGGTTAGCGAATTTTCGAGAGGATTTGAAGCTCATAAAAACGTCATTGATATCCAGTACCCAATTTTGGGGCGGGAAAGGATTAAATGGTCACATATTGAAGGTATGGAAGTGAACATTCCATACGATGAATTAAAAGATCGGACTTTCTATATGAGGCCTAAATTCTCAACACATATTGATATTGGGAATGGCTTCTTTGCAATAATGTATTGTAAAGCTTCAGACGGAAATGGAATTTTCATAAATTACTTAAGAGAAAGAAAAGGAGAATTCCATGAAGCAGAGAAAGCGTTATAGCGGCGAACAAAAAGCAATAATTCTGCGAGAGCTATTAGAGAATAATGTTCCGATAAGCGAGTTGAGCGAGAAATATTCTGTACGTCCTAATGATATTTATAATTGGAAAAAGAAGTTATTTGAATCAGCCTCCGGGATATTCGGACAACAAGTTTCAACAACCA
>JAIPBB010000040.1 GCA_021739805.1 Saprospiraceae bacterium
ATCATATCCTGCACCTGCTCTAACAACTATCTTTAATTTTTTAGCAGCATTAACAACTTCTGCAGTTACTTTATCACTTCTAACGATAAGTGCGTCGGCATCTTCAACAGCTTTGTGAAATTCAGCAACATCTGTGTATTTTTCAAGAAGTGCAAGTTCATAACCTGCAGCATCTGTAACTTCTTTAATTTTTGCAATGGCAGCCGGAGCAAATGGCTTTTCAGTTGCAACTAATATTTTCGTCATTTTATAGTTTTTTAAAAGTTTATAAAAGTTATTTAAGATTTCAAATTTTCAAATTCCTGCATTGTAGCAATCAAAGCTTCAACACTTGATTTTGGAAGGGCATTATAAGTAGATGCTCTGAAACCACCAACATCACGGTGTCCTTTAATTCCAACCATACCTTTTTTTGAAGCAAATTCTAAGAATTCCTTATCCAAATCAGCATATTTATCTTCCATTACGAAACAAATATTCATTATTGACCTATCTTCGAGAGCAGCAGTTCCTTTGAATAGTTTATTTCTATCGATTTCGTTATAAAGTAAATCAGCTTTTTCAATATTGATTTTTTCCATTTCACCCAGTCCACCTTTTGCCTTCAACCATTTCAAAGTTTGTAGAGCAGCAAATAGAGGAACTACTGGCGGCGTATTAAACATTGATTCTTTCTTAATATGAGTTTCATATTTCAACATAGTTGGAATTTGTCTTTCAACTTTTCCCAAAATATCATCTTTAATAATAATGAATGTAATACCTGCTGGTGCAAGATTCTTTTGTGCTCCGCCATAAATTAAAGCATATTTAGAAACATCAACTTTTCTACTGAATATATCTGAAGACATATCAGCAATTAATGGAACATTTACATCAAGGTCTGTTCTGATTTCGGTACCATAAATAGTGTTGTTAGTAGTGATATGGAAATAATCGGCATCTGCCGGAATTTCATAATTTTTTGGCACATAAGAAAAATTCTTATCTTTAGAAGAAGCAACTTCAATAGCTTCTCCAAAAAAATGAGCTTCTTTAAGAGCCTTTGTAGCCCAAGCTCCTGTGTTTAAATAAGCAGCTTTTTTATTAAGCAGGTTGTAAGGAATCATCATGAATTGAGTACTGGCACCACCACCAAGGAATAATACTGAATATCCATCAGGAATATCGAGAAGTTCTTTGAATAATGCTATTGCTTCATCCATAACAGCAACAACTTCTTTGCTTCTATGTGATACTTCCATAACAGATAATCCTGTATCAGCGAAGTTTGTAATAGCTTTGGCAGTCTCTTCAATAGTGAATTGTGGTAGTATTGAAGGACCTGCGTAAAAATTGTGTTTTTTCATAACTGGATTTTTTTTATAGATTAAATATTAAGTTTAAGTTAATGAGTCTGCAAGGTGCAAATTATTTTTATAAAAATAAATGATTTTGGCTATAATTTTAACATATTTGTTTGTAGTCTGATAAAGAGAAATATAGAAAAATTAAGGATAGGGTTCAAAACATTCGATTGTGAGACTGAAAGGCTTTATTGAGAGTTAATTAGAACAGTTGGATTATGCTATTTAGTTAAACTAATTTCGTATGGTGTTCTGTTGATGATAGACCTACCAAGGGTCACTTCATCGGCATATTCAAGTTCATCGCCAATTGAAATTCCTCTTGCGATTGTTGAAATTTCTATATTAAAATCTTTAAGCCTTTTGTAAATATAAAAATTTGTTGTATCACCCTCAATTGTTGTTGCAAGAGCCATTATTATCTCTTTAATATTTCCTGTTGCAACTTTTTTAATAAGACTTTCAATATTGAGTTCCTGTGGTCCAATACCATTCATTGGTGAAATAATTCCACCTAAAATATGATAAACACCTAAAAATTGAGATGTGTTTTCGATAGCCATAACATCCCTGATATCTTCTACGATACAAATAACTGAATGATCCCGGTTTGGTCTTGAGCAAATTTCGCAAACATCAGTATCAGAAATATTATGACAAAGTTTGCAAAATTTAATTTCATTACGCATTTTAATAATCGCATTTCCTAAAGCTTCAACATTTGGAATGTCTTCTTTTAAAAGATGTAGTACTAATCTAAGAGCAGATTTTCTACCAATACCCGGAAGTTTGGCGAATTCATTTACTGCATTTTCAACTAATTTAGAAGGGTAATTTTGCACAACAGAATAAGCTTAGTTTAAAAAACAAATAAAATGAAAATTCTTGAGTTTTTGTAATTAAAAGTCATTCTTTTTTTGAATATTTTTAGCTGGGCTTGACTTGATTCAATATTTTAAAATTTAACAATTGAACCATCTAACAATTGAACCATCTAACAATTGAACCATCTAACAATTGAACCATCTAACATTTGAACCATATAAGGCATGTAAGGAAATATTAGTTTAAAAAATTCTAATTACTAATTACTAATTACTAATTTCTAATTACTAATTTCTAATTTCTAATTTCCAAATACTATGTACAAACATCTAACAATCTAACAATTCAACAATTTAGCAATTTAACAATTTAACAATCTCATCATCTACAAACCTGTAGTTTTAAATTCTTAACCAGGTTATTCCCTTGAATTTTTACAATATAATTTCCATCTACCAGATTATTTAGCCCCAATTTGATATTATCATTGTTTGTTAAATTATGTTTTTCAGAAATAATACGTTGTCCTAATAAATTGTAAACTTCAATCAAGATATTATCAGATGTAATTTCTTTAAAATTGATGTTACAGATATTTGTTGCCGGATTAGGAAAAAGAATAATGTCTTGATTATCGGGTGAAGGATTTTCTATTCCGGCATGAAAACCATGACTGGTAAGCGAATATTTAAGCTGCACAAAGTCTAATGAATCCATTGATCCAATGTTGAAAAAATCAATATAGCTGTTTTGTGGTTGCCCTGATGGGTCAGGGATAATAACATAAACCTGGTTTACAACACCCCCATAAGTTGGGACAAAATTTGTTTCCCAATATGATTTTGCCCCTGTTCCGGCAATTGCAGGAAATGTTCCTCCATTATTCGTTTTAAATGTATTTACATCTAATACCGATGCATCTGAGCACTCCATACTTATAACTTTTATCCAACCGTTGTTTTGATTGTAGCTTTGATAAATCTCTTCTAACATTGGAACAAATGCACCACATGTACCACAAGTTGTAAAGAAAAAATCCAGTACAACAGCTTGTTTTTTCGATAAATACAAAAACAGGTCATGATTAGTGCCTTCAGTGTCAGCTAAATAAAAGTTTGTAACATTTTGACTAAAAACAATTTGAAAAAATAAAAGAGCTGTGATGGTTAAAACTATCTTTTTCATCTGTTTAAATTTTGGTTATTTAATTGAATATCTATTTTTTTAGGTTTTTATTTCGTATCAAAGTTAGTAAAATTTTATATTTATTTTGGAAATTATATGTTTTTTTCAAATAATAACCCTATTAAATTTCTTTATCCCCATAAATTGCCTATTCAATCCTTTGTTTTATATTTGTTGAAATTTTAAAATTAAAAATTAGAAGAATGAATGTTACAATAGTTGGTACCGGATATGTCGGATTAGTTACGGGAGCATGCTTTGCCGAAGTAGGAATTAATGTTACTTGTGTTGACATTGATAAAGTGAAAATTGACAATTTAAATAAAGGAATTATTCCAATTTGGGAGCCACGCCTTGAGCCAATGGTTCAACGAAATGTTGAAAAGGGAAGGCTTCATTTCAGTACAAAGCTTGCTGAAACGATTGATAGTTGCGATGTGATTTTTAGTGCGGTCGGAACTCCACCCGATGAAGACGGAAGTGCAGATTTAAAATATGTGATTGACGTTGCACGCGAAGTCGGACGCAATATGAATGATTATATTTTAATGGTAACCAAAAGTACTGTTCCTGTTGGAACTGCTGCCAAGGTGAGAAATGCAATACAGCAAGAGCTTGACAAAAGGGGAGCAAAAATTGATTTTGATGTTGCTTCAAATCCTGAATTTTTAAAAGAAGGTGATGCAGTAAACGATTTTCTAAAACCTGACAGAATAGTCGTTGGAGTTGAATCGGAAAAAGCAGAGAAAATCATGTCGAAGCTTTATAAACCTTTCACTATGAATGGACATCCTATTGTTTTTATGAATGTTCCTTCGGCTGAAATGACAAAATATGCTGCTAACTCAATGCTTGCAACAAAAATCAGCTTTATGAATGATATTGCAAATCTTTGCGAGATTTTAGGTGCAGATGTTAATATGGTTCGTAAAGGAATAGGTTCAGACAGAAGAATTGGACCATATTTTATATATCCCGGAACAGGTTACGGTGGCTCATGTTTTCCAAAAGATGTGAAAGCACTTATAAAAACTGCTGATGAAAACGGATATAATATGCGTGTTTTAAAGTCAGTTGAAGATGTGAATGATGACCAAAAATCGGTTTTGGTAAATAAAGCCAAAAAATATTTCAATAATGATTTAAAAGGCAAAACTTTTGGAATCTGGGGACTTTCATTTAAACCACAAACTGATGATATGCGTGAAGCTCCATCTTTGGTGATTATTGACCAATTGCTTGAAGCCGGTGTGAAAATTAAAGCTTACGACCCTGTGGCAATGGAAGAAACAAAGCATAAAATCGGAGATAAAATTCATTATGCCAAAGACCAGTATGAAGCATTGATTGATGTTGATTGCTTGATGCTTGTTACAGAATGGTCAGAATTCAGATGTCCGAATTTTGAAGTGATGAAAAAGCTTATGAAAAATCATATTATCTTTGATGGAAGAAATGTTTTTGAAGGACAAGAAATGAAAGAGTTAGGCTTCGAATATTTTGATATTGGGAATTATCCTGTGAAATAGTTGATGCCTTATTTCTTGAGAAAAACTTTAAAGATTCAAATTGGCATTATGTGGTCATTAGGTAGTCATTAAGTAGTCATTAAGTAGTCATTAGTCATTAAGTAGTCATTAAGTAGTCATTCAATTGTAATTTAATTGCTCAAATTTCAGCATAATGACGCGAAGCAAATGACAACAAATGACGCGAAGCAAATGACTGAAAACAAATGATTTATTAGTTAGATTTAATTTATTAGTCACTAGACCTTATAATAACAGAATTTAAAAACATGAAGCGAATTTTAGTAACAGGCGGAGCCGGATTTCTTGGCTCACATCTTTGTGAAAGATTATTAAATGATGGCAATGAAGTGATTTGTCTCGACAATTATTTCACAGGGCAGAAACGAAATATTATACATCTGAAAGACCATCCGTATTTTGAAATTATCAGGCACGATGTAACTATGCCGTTTTTTATTGAGGTCGACCAAATTTACAATTTGGCTTGCCCAGCAAGTCCAATTCATTATCAGCATAATGCAATAAAAACTATCAAAACATCTGTTTCAGGTGCGATTAATATGCTTGGATTGGCAAAAAGAATTAATGCAACAATTCTTCAAGCTTCAACAAGCGAAGTTTATGGTGACCCTGAAATTCATCCGCAAACCGAAGAATACTGGGGAAATGTAAATCCTATCGGAATCAGAGCTTGTTATGATGAAGGAAAACGTTGTGCTGAAACTTTATTTTTGAGTTATCACCGACAAAATAATGTAAAAATAAAAATTGCCAGAATTTTCAATACTTACGGCCCAAGAATGCAAGCCGATGATGGCATAGTTGTTTCTAATTTTATAGTTCAGGCATTAAAAGGCAATGATATTACAATTTATGGTGATGGAAGTCAGACACGGAGTTTTTGCTATTACGAAGACCTTATTGACGGGCTTATAAAACTAATGAACAGTCCTTCCGAGTTTACCGGACCTGTGAATATTGGTAATCCAAATGAGTTTACAATTAAGCAACTTGCTGAATCTGTGATTAAATTAACAAATTCAAAATCAAAACTAATTTATAAGCCACTACCCGAAGACGACCCTATGCAACGCCAGCCTGATATTAGCCTTGCAAGGAAAAATCTTGGTTGGGAACCAACAATACAACTAAATGAAGGACTTTTAAAAACTATTGAATATTTTAAATCGGTAATTTGATTGTTTTGAAATTGTTAAATTGTTAAATTGTTATATTGTTCGATTGTTCGATTGTTATATTGTTTAAAAATTGGATATTGGAAAATTAGAATTTATTTAGAATTTAGAGATTAGTATTTAGTATTTAGTATTTAGAAATTAGTATTTAGAAATTAGTATTTAGAATTTATACTTATTATTATGCTTAAAATTTTAGTCACTGGTGCAAATGGACAACTTGGAAATGAAATAAAAACATTGTCAATCAAATATCCTTTTGTATTTCACTTTACTGATATTGATGAACTTGATATTACGAAACGCCAACAAGTTGACAGATACGTTTCTGACAATGGAATAAATGTAATTATTAATTGTGCAGCATATAATAATGTCGATAAAGCTGAAACGGATAAAATAGCCGCCAAAAGTCTTAATGAAACTGCTGTTCGATATTTAGCTCAAATTTCGTCAAAATACAATGCTTTTCTTTTTCATATTTCAACAGATTATGTTTTTGGAGGTAACGCTCATATTCCATATAAAGAGGACTGCCCGACATTCACGGATTCTTATTATGCCAAAACAAAATTAGGTGGTGAGGAAGATGTTCTTGAATTTGCTGAGCAAGCCATTATTATTAGAACATCATGGCTCTATTCTTCACATGGTCATAATTTTGTTAAAACTATTATGAAGTATGCAAAAGAGAAATCTGAGCTTAATGTTGTGTATGACCAAATTGGTACCCCAACTTACGCCGCTGATTTAGCAAAAGTTATTCTTGATATTATACCTAATGTTATTGAGAAAAAGGGAGTTGAAATTTATCATTATTCAAATGAAGGAGTTGCAAGCTGGTATGATTTTGCTAAGGAAATAATTGACTTATCGAAATTGAAGTGTAAATTAAATCCAATTGAAACTAAGGATTACCCGCTTCCTGCAAAAAGACCACCATATAGTATTTTTAACAAAACAAAAATAAAGGAAGACTATAAAATAGAAATCCCGTATTGGAAAGATAGTCTTAAAGTTTGTATGAAAAAGTTGAATCAATAAGTTGCTGATAAAATAATTATACATTAACAAGATAATAAATCCCGTTAGGGATGTAATATTTGTAGCAAGCGAGTTATATTTTTTTAAAAAAAAGTCCCGTAGGGACGAGATATAAAAACCATAGCTAATTGATAAAATTAAATTTAATAGTCAATTTCAGTAAAAAATAATTTAAATCAATAAAATTCCACAAGCATGAACAATATTGAAAAAGCCATTTTAGAAAAAGCCCAGATTTGGCTCGATGGTAATTATGATTATCAAACCAAAGATGAAATCAAAGAGCTTATACAAAATAATCCAACTGAATTAATTGATTCCTTTTATCGGGATTTAGAGTTTGGAACCGGTGGACTTCGTGGTATTATGGGCGTTGGAACCAACAGAATGAACAAATATACTGTTGGAATGTCAACACAGGGATTGGCTAACTATCTGTTAAAAATGCTTCCTGATGTTGAGCAAATTAAAATTGCAATTGCTTTTGATTCCAGAAATAACAGTCCCTATTTTTCAAGAATTGCTGCAGAGGTTTTGTCAGCTAATAATATCAAAGTTTATCTTTTTGATTCATTACGACCAACACCTGAACTTTCATTTGCAATCAGGCATTTGAAATGTCATAGTGGTATTGTTGTTACTGCTTCTCATAATCCAAAAGAATACAATGGTTATAAAGTTTATTGGGATGATGGCGGACAACTCATTAATCCTCATGATAAAAACGTTATTGCTGAGGTCGTAAAAATTAAAAAAATTGATGATGTTAAGTTTAACGGAAACAATGACTTGATTGAAATTATCGGAGCTGAAATTGACAAACTCTATGTTGAAAATATTAAAGCTTTATCACTTTCTCCGGAAATCATAAAAAAGCAAAAGGATATAAAAATTGTTTACACACCTATTCACGGAACAGGGGTGAAACTGGTTCCTGAAAGCCTGAAAGCATTTGGTTTTGAAAATATTTTTAATGTTCCCGAGCAGGATGTGATTAGTGGTGATTTTCCAACTGTGATTTCACCTAATCCTGAAGAACCTGCTGCCCTGAAATTAGCTCTTGAAAAAGCTAAAGAAGTAGATGCAAGTTTAGTATTGGCAACCGACCCTGATGCTGATAGGGTAGGGATAGCAGTTAAAAATGATAAAGGTGAATTTGTTTTGTTAAACGGAAATCAAACCGCTTCACTTTTAATTTATTATTTGCTTAGAAAATGGAAAGAAAACGGCAAACTCACAGGGAAAGAATTTATCGTTAAAACCATTGTTACAACTGAACTTTTAAAAGATATTGCAGATAAATTTGGAGTTGAAAGTTTTGATGTTTTAACCGGATTTAAATTTATTGCTGATATAATCAAAAGATTTGAAGGTGATAAAATATTTATTGGTGGCGGAGAAGAAAGCTATGGTTATTTGATTGGAGATTTTGTTCGCGATAAAGATGCTGTAAGTTCTTGTTGTATGATAGCTGAAACTGCTGCCTGGGCTGCTGAACAGGGGAAAAGCATGTACGATTTGTTAATTGATATTTCTCTTGAATTTGGTTTTTATAAAGAACAGCTTTTTTCAATTGTCAGAAAAGGAAAATCAGGAGCAGAAGAAATCCAAAAAATAATGGATGATTATCGAAATAGTCCTTTAAAATCCATAAATAATTCTAATGTAATTTGCATAAAGGATTATCTAACTCAAACCGAAACCAATTTCGAAAAAGGCTTTGAAAAGCCAATTGATTTACCAAAATCAAATGTTCTGCAATTTTTCCTTGAAGATGGTAGTAAAATCACCGTACGTCCTTCAGGGACAGAGCCAAAAATAAAATATTATTTTGGGGTGAGAGATGAAATAAAAAGCAAAGATGAATTCAATAATTTGATTGCTTCATCTGATAAAAAGATAGAGAACATTATTATTTCAATGGGTTTGAAATAAAAGAAATTGTTAGTTCTCAAAGTAAAGTCAAAAACTTATCAAAAATATAAACAACAAAAATATTCTAATGTATTTTGTTAAAATCAAAAGCAAAATATAATTCAATTTCTTTATTGGCATTTCCATATTCACTACTATGAATCAGCTTTCGCTGATAAGGCTTGTAAATTTATTTTTATTGACGCAACCTATCAAGCCCTTTAAACATTATTAAAATATTAGATTAGCTAATTCAAACATTCAGGTAAGAAGACTCTGTTTTAACTAGGCTGAAATAATTAATTCAATATACGATGCAGGGTAGTTGTTATAAAAATCAGATATGTAATTTTAATGAAAAATAATAAATATGAAAAAAAATAAAATTTTAATAGCAGGTTTAGTTCTTTGTTTGATTTCTTGTGATAAAAATTCTGATAAAGGTTTTTTATCGGGATTTAATAATGATGTTATCATGACAGGTGATACATATACTGAATTCGAAGAAAATCCTTTTATCTACGTTTCAGAGAATCCTGTCTCAACATTTTCTGTAGATGCGGATGGAGCTTCTTATTCTAATGTTCGGAGATTTATTCAACAGGATAAACAATTGCCACCAAAAGGAGCGGTAAGAACTGAAGAACTGATAAACTACTTTCAATTGGACTATGATTTTAATAATACGCTTCACCCTGTTGCATTAAATGGAGAAGTTAGTGGTTGTCCGTGGAATATTTCTAATAAATTGATAAGGATTGGATTAAAAGGTAAACCAATACCAAAAGCTGAATTGCCAGCCTCTAATTTTGTTTTTCTAATTGACGTTTCCGGTTCTATGGAGAGTGAAGATAAACTTGAGCTTTTAAAAGATGGGTTTAAGTGTTTTGTCGATCAACTTTCAAATAATGATAAAGTTGCTATTGTAACCTATGCAGGTTCAGCGGCTGTGGTATTGAATTCAACATTTGGAAGTGAAAAACAAACGATAAAAAATGCTATAAATAAATTAGGTGCAGGTGGAAGCACTGCAGGAGCTGAAGGAATTATAACAGCCTATAACATTGCACAACAAAACAATGTTTCAGGTGGAAACAATAGAATTATTATTGGAACAGACGGTGACTTCAATGTTGGTCCTTCAAGTCAGGAAGAGCTTGTTAGTTTAATAGAAGAAAAAAGAGAGTTGGGAATATTTTTAACAGTTTTAGGAGTTGGACGTGGCAATCTTAATGATGCAGCTTTAGAGCAAATTGCAGATAAAGGAAATGGAAATTATGAATATATTGACAATTTGAAGCAGTTAAAAAAGGTCTTTATTTATGACTATAACAAATTCTTTACAGTAGCAAAAGATGTTAAAGTTCAAGTGGAATTTAACCCTGATAACGTACAAGCATATAGATTAATTGGTTATGAAAATAGATTGCTGAATCAAGAAGATTTCTCTGACGACAATAAAGATGCCGGGGAAATTGGGTCTAATCAAAATGTAACTGCTCTTTATGAAATAATCCTTAAGAATAACCATCCCACTAAGACAGCACCAATATTTACAATAGATTTCAGATACAAAGAGCCGGATTCCAATGTTAGCATTCCATTAGAATTAGAGATTTTTGATAATGGAAATACATTTAATGAGTCAACAGATTTTATGAAATTTACTTCAAGTGTAGCAGCATTTTCAATGTTATTAACCAATTCTAAATATAAAGGAACAAGTAGTTACAATAAGATTATTGAATGGTTGAATTCAACGAACCTAAATGATGAGTACGGATTTAAGTCTGAGTTTAAAAGTATAGTTGGAGCTGCAGAAGGATTATAATAAAAAAGAAGATTGGCTTTAATGGGTTTGAAGTGAGAAGTGCCTAGAGTTTGGAGTGCCTAGAGTATTTCGATTGAAGAATTCCGAAGTAGTGGGAAATCTGAAATCTAAAATCTAAAACCTGTACTGAGCTTGCCGAAGTATCGATAATCGATATTCGATATTCAATTTATTGTTGTCCGATAAAATGTTAGCAGATTTCTCCCTGTGGTCGAAATGACGCTAGTACTGAGAGTCTATGAATTGGATGGGCTTGGTGGCGGCGTAGCCGCCACCAAGCCCATCCAACAAACCCTAACTAATCGATTGTTATTTCGACCGCAGGGAGAAATCTTTGAATATTCTATTTGAATATTTTTTATCGGACGCTACTGATTCAAATTATATAAACATTTTCAGGTATTATCTTTCGCTCAACTAAATCACCCTTTCCCTAATCTCAATTATACATAACCTAAATCTATCTTTTATTTTAATCAATACTAGCCTAGTTTTGGCTTGAAATTGAAAATTAGTTTAAAATTTATATTTATTAGACATGAAAGCAAAATCAACCCGCAAAAAGTATTTAAGATTTCTGAATTTTATCCTTGCAACTGTTGGGATTTTATTAGGGTTTTCGAACTCAGTTGTTGCTCAGTATGGGGCACCAATTAATTTTTATAGAATTAATGGTAATGTCAAATCTCTGGAATGTGAATATGCTATTCCGAGTATAAAATTATTATTGGAATGCGAAGAAGCGAAAAATTCTAATTATTACAAACCAATGGAAACAACTACTGATTCACTTGGGAATTTCACATTTGTAGTTTCAGAATACTTCTTAAGAAATAAACTAAAGATAATTGCCGAAGATGTTGACGGGAAAGAAAATGGCGAGTATTTTGATGCTCAGAAAAAAGTTGACCCAAATCCCAGAACAATAGCCGAAAATAGAAACTGGACGAATTACTATGATATTCCTGTTGATATCAAAATGAAAAGCCGCGGAATTCCACCCTGCGAGGAAGAACAACAGGACACATTGATAATTCCACCCGAAGAGCAATTTGCAAAAATTGATATACCTAATTCAATTGAAAATATTGTTGATGCATTATCATCCTCCGATATTATTGTTTATCCTAATCCAAATAAAGGAAGATTTGCTGTAAGATTTACAGTTGGTTCATCTACAAATGTTGAATTCAGATTATATGATAGCAGCGGAAAACTAATTTTAAATAAGAAAATAGAGAATGTCGAAAACACAGTCGAAAAGAATTTCAATATTGAACAAATGCCGGTTGGAGTTTATTTTTTGAATATTATCATCAACGGTGCTCTGCATACAAAGAAAATTGTTGTAAATTAGCATTGTAAAACTTCAACAATGAAAACACCTAAATTTCTCAAATTCAAATCAAATTTTTATAAGAACTTACTTAAGATTTTCGGAATTGGAGCAGTGTGTTTTATTTTTGAAGCTTGTTACGGAGTTCCCAGAGATGATTTTAAAACCACAATGAATTTTCGAGGAACAGTTATGTCGGAAGATTCATTGCAGACAATACCTGAACTGGAAGTAAAATTGACAATTGATAGTCTTGATGAGTACACTACTCAAACAAGCAAAATTGGGAATTATGAATTAATTGATATGCCAAGATATGGTTCTGAATATAAAATTACTATTACAGACAATGATTCAAATTTAAACGGTGGTTATTTTGAAACTCTTGACACGGTACTAACAAATGTTTATGGAGATGTTGTTGTTTCAGAATTTAAGCTGAAAAGAAAGTAGATTAAATCAAATATTGTTCATCATTCCCAATAACAAAATTACATTTTTCATCCTTAATTGATTAAACAATCGAACAATTTAATATTTAACCATATAAGGCATAAAAGGGCATATAAGTTATTAAGCAATTTAACCATCGAACAATTGAGCAATATAACAATTTAACAATCGAACAATTGAGCAATATAACAATTTAACAATCGAACAATTTAGGCATATAACCATTTAATCATATAACAATCAACCAATTAAATAATTTAATAAGCATCAAATCCCATGTCCAAAAACCAACTATCACTAAAAAAGAAATTAGCTTTAAATGTATTTAATAAATACGCCAAAGTTCAGGCTGAAATTCACGAACTTACTTATTTATTTTGGGAGTGTACTTTAAGATGTAATATCAGTTGCTTGCATTGTGGCAGCGATTGTCAGAAAGACAATAAATCCACAGATATGCCTTATGAAGCTTTTTTGGAAGTTACACGACAAGTGGCAAAAAAGTATAATCCGAACAAAACAATGATAGTGATTACAGGCGGAGAACCATTGCTGCGACAGGATTTGGAGAAAGTAGGAGTGGAGCTTTACAAACAAGGATTTCCATGGGGTTTTGTGACTAATGGTTATGCACTTTCAAAAGAAAGATTCAGAAGTTTAATGAATTCGGGACTTAGGTCTGTAACAGTTAGCCTAGATGGATTTGAAGAAGACCACAACTGGCTAAGGGGAAAAAAGGATAGTTTTAAAAAAGCAATAAATGCAATCGAATTTATAGTTAAAGAGCCTGATTTGGTTTATGATGTTGTAACATGTGTAAATCAGAAAAATTTCCCAAAACTTCAGCAATTCAAAAAATTTCTTATTGAAAAGGGAGTTAAGAAATGGAGATTATTCACTATTTTCCCAATTGGTCGTGCAAAAGACAATGCTTTACTCGATATAACAAATGAGCAATTCAAATGGATAATGGAGTTTATAAAAGAGTGTCGCAAGGAAGGAAAAATTATCGCCAGTTATGGTTGTGAAGGTTTTCTTGGTTCTTATGAAAATGAAGTTAGAGATGGTTTTTTCCTTTGCCGTGCCGGAATTAATATTGGCTCTGTTTTAAATGATGGTTCAATTGGAGCCTGTCCAAATATAAATCATGCATACATTCAGGGGAATATTTATGAAGATGATTTTTTGGATGTTTGGGAAAATAAATTTCAAATAATGCGAAATCGCAACTGGACAAAAACTGGAATTTGTGAAAACTGTGATATGTTTAAATACTGTCGTGGAAACGGAATGCACCTTCATGAACCTGATAATCCAAATGTTCTAAGATGTCATTATAATATGATAACCGAAGAGTAGGGGAAAAAAGAAATTACTTTATTTCAAACCATTCGGTAAATTTTGAATCCACAAAAATTATATTTTAACCCATGTATTATCATACTAATAATTTAATAATTTTGAAAGCAGTATTTTTATCTTATTAATCAAAAATTTAATAATAATACTTATGAAAAATTTAATAGTTTTAGGAGCAATTTTAATTATTCTTATTTCTGCTTGTAAAAAGGATGATGAAATAATTGTAACAGACCCGGATCCGGTAATCACTAAAAATTACAATCCAATGAGTATTGGAAGCTATTGGATTTATGATCATTATGAAATTGATACACTTGGAAACGAAACACTGCTTACTATTTCTGATAGCATAAGAATAACTGGCGACACTCTGATAAACGGACAAAGCTATAAGGTTTATATGGGTACAAAAACTAGTCAATGGAGTGTTCAGTATATGCTTCGAGACTCAGCTGATTATGTTGTTGGATCTGATGGTATAATTTATTTATCGAAAAGTAATTTTACCGACACATTAGGAAAAGGTATAGTTAGTTTTATGACGTATAGCTATAAAATGGAGCAAACTGTTGCCGCAATTACTGTCCCCGCCGGAAGTTTTAATGTAGTTAATTATCAAGGAACTTATTATGCAAATAATCCTCCTCCAACTGTCACATATCCTCGTTTTCAAAATAACTATTATGCTGATGGTATAGGTAGAATAGCCGATTCGTATTTCTATTATAGTAATCCCAAATATTACGAGCGAAGACTAGTTCGATATCACATCGAATAAATGAATTAGAAAATATTCTTAGTTTTGATTATTTATTTTAATAGTAGCTTGTTTGAAAAAATGAGTATAGTGAAAACTTGTGCTACCTTCTAATTAAGACTTTTCTAAAAATAACAGAATTCAACCATAAAGTAGAGCTACTTAGAGAAAATACGTATGATTACCTATATGGGTGATTAATAATCCATTGTATTTTTGATTTAATTATTCTTTATTTAATTTTAACTCAATTTTTTTTGGTTAATATTTACACAAATTATAATTTTACGATATTATCCAAACATATTTATAAATTAAAAACTTAAACTATGAAAAACAAAATCATTTCTTGTGTAGTAATTTTAATGTTGGTGGGTTGTTATGCATTTGCTCAAAAGCCCACTGAATTTTCTTCAAAAACGGCTAATGCAGCTAAAATAAATGCGAAGTTTGACTTTCCAGCTGAGGGTAAAAATTCAAAAAATGGTGGTGGATATAGTGCAAATGTTGATTTGCTGAATCCCAAACCAAAAAAAGTCGCATTAATAAGCTTTTATCTTTATGACCCTGCCTGTGGAAAATCATCAAGTACAGCAGCGGTTGCGGCAACTGGAAAATCAAAAGCTGAGGTTTGGAGAACATCAGATGCATTAGCTCAAATTCATGTAAATGGATTTTACGATAATAGTATTGAATCTCTTAAAGCAGGTTTTAAAGAATATGGAATGGAATTACTAACTCCTGATCAATTTTTAGATACTGAAGATAAAAAAGGCTTTTACTATGGTTTCGACCCTGAATCAGGGAAAAAAGAAAGAACAACTGCAAGGTCAATTGGTTATTATGTTTCAGCAAGTATCTCTAATATTAAAGTATGTCCAAGTGATAAAGGATATAGACCATTATTTGTTGTTAATGAGCCAATAAATGCCTCAGCAGGAGCTAACTTTGTAAATACTGGTATTGGAGGTGCTAATAGAAAAATGACTTCGAGTTATGGTTATGATTTATGTAAAGAATTAGGAGTTGATGCTGTTGTAGTTTGTTATATAGTAACCAGAAAGCCAAAAAAGAAAAAAGATGATTTTGTTGTTGATGCAGTATCACTATATATGTTTGGCTCAAATCCTAAATCTGAAGGTCCTGATGACAAAAATAGAGGACAGTTTTATTGTGGCACTCGCTTCCTTGCAAAGCAATCAGAATTTTCAAATGCTAAATCAGGTGTAACATCTTATGATAATATGGGTAATGTAATGCTAGCATTATCAAAGAGAATGGGTAATTGGGTAATTAATAAAGCTAAGAAATAACAAATATTTTCTAACAAGGGAGCATGCTCCCTTGTTAGAAAATATCTAGTATTTTGTTTTTTATTCCTCTGAATTCAAATTCATCACCTTTCTTTTTGTCTTTAATAGAAATGTAAAAAGGAACCATTGGCGATATTGCAAAATATGTTTTTCCTTCAACTTCAATTTTTCCTGCACTTATTGAAACAAAAATATTTTGATTTTCAGTTATCACAATTGCTCCAAATCCAACATTATCATAATTTCTATGGATGTCAATTTTTTCTAAAACAGCTATTTCTTTCATCGATTTTTCCATCTGCTGTCCAATCATATCTTTTTTTCTTAGTAGTTGAGACCTATACGAATCATACCTATCCCTAGGAGTTCCGTAATCATTAGCACTTTGTTGAGCATCATCCATAACCAGTTTAGAATTTTCAATAATTTTCAACTGAGTCTTTCTACACTCATCAATAAGAATTTGTTTTAATTTTAGATTTTCCATATTTATAATGAAAATTGAATTTTGAATTAATAAAATCTCATTAGGTAAGTGAGATAATAAATTATTGTATTTGCCCAAATATAATACTAATATTTCATTTCTCAAAATATATGTTAAAAAAATAGATAATAAATTGTGAGAAACAGTAGCAATAATCTTTTAATTTTGCCGGAAATTCAATGTTAAAATTATGCCACAAGACAATATCGAAATTATAAAATCCAAGACAGTACTGGAAATGATAACTGTTGCTTATGAGTTTTGTTTGTTTATTGAAAGTGCCGAAAACTATGATAAGCAAACAGTCATTAGTTATTTGCAAAAAGTTTGTCCTTTGATTTATATTAAGGGAGCATTATTGCCCGAAATTGAAGTAAGCGACGAATCAGCAGCCGAACGATTTGTAACTGAAGAAAACTGGGAAAGTATTTTCTCAATGTTGAAGACTAAGTTTGGTAAAGATGACGAATTCTATATTATTGATGATAATTTAATAACCGGAGTAAAGCCAATTGTAGCAAGTCTTGCCGATAATCTTGCTGATGTTTACCAAGACTTAAAGGATTTTGTGATGCTTTATCAAAAAAATCTAACCGTGGCAAAGGAATGTGCTGTGAGAGATTGTAAAGTTCTATTTGAAAACAATTGGGGACAAAAACTTCTTAATGCACACATAAGAATTCATCAATTGGTTTTTGAAGAAACTGATGAAATTTAATTTGAAAGACTCAAAGCCTAAAAATAAAATATATTTCTTTTGGATTTTCCTGCATACAGTTTATATAATTTCTGAGTTGTTGAAATAATAATTAATAGTTCTCTTTAAATTCTTAAGTAATTTGTTGGGATAGAACAATGCAAAATATAATACCTTTAAAAAGCATTATTCTTTGAATCTGTATTGCTAATGTTTAGCCACTTTTATTTAGTTCTACAGCTTAAATGTGTGAATCATGTAACTCTTATCTGCAATTGTGTAATGCTCACTGCAATTAGTCTATCTACTTTTGCACCATTGTGAAAATGCTTTCACATTATAAATTAAATGAATATGAAAAAAGAACTATTTTATTTATTAACAGGGCTTATTCTCTTATTGCCAAATATGAATTTCGCTCAGGCTCCAAACTTAGGAGCAGCAGCCAACTTTGTACTTTTCTCTTCAGATGGAGCAATAACAAACTCAGGTATATCTCAACTTACCGGTAATGTAGGCACCAACAATGGTTCCAGCACCGGTTTTGGAAATGTAAATGGCGGGATGCATGATGGTGACGCAGCCAGCATTCAAGCTGCAGCCGATTTGCTGATAGCATACAATCAATTGAATAGTGCCACTCCAACATTTTTTCCTGCACCATTACTGGGAAATGGACAAAGTCTTAATGCAGGTGTGTATTCAATTACAGGGGCAGCAACACTAAATTTAGATCTGATATTAAATGGACAAAATAACGCTAATGCGGTATTTATTTTTCAAATTCAGGGGTCTTTTTCAGCAAACGCTTCATCTAAAATCAAATTGATTAATGGAGCTCAGGCATGTAATGTGTTTTGGAAGGTTGAAGGTTTGGTCAGTATGGCTTCAGGAACTACTATGCGTGGTACAATTATAGCAAACAATGCAGCAATTAACATGAGCACAGGTGATACTCTTGAAGGAAGAGCACTTTCTACTGCCGGAGCTGTAACTGTAGATGGGATATTGGCTTATACTCCAATAGGTTGCGGAAGCCCTGTTCTAAACGGTCCTGTAGCTCCGGATCTTGGTGCTACGGCTTGTTATGCAATTTTTTCTGCTGATGGAGCCGTTTCTAATACAGGAATATCAACTATAACAGGTGACATTGGCAGCAATATTGGGTCTGCCACAGGTTTTAATCCTTTAACTGTAACGGGTATGATTCATCCTATTCCTGATGGTTCAACAGCAAAATGTGCAGCTGATTTATTGGTAGCTTATAATTATGTAAACACTCTGCCTTATGATATCGAACTATTATATCCAGCTCAGTTTGGAAATAATCTGGTTCTAACTCCACATACTTACTTGTTGAACGCAGCTACAGTATTTACCGATTCACTTTTTCTCAATGCACAAGGCAATGCTAATGCAGTATTTGTTATTCAGATAAATGGAGCTCTTACAACAAGCACTTATTCAAAAGTACTTTTGATTAACGGAGCACAGGCTAAAAATGTTTATTGGAAGATAGAAGGTGCAGTGAGCATAAACAATTATTCAGTTTTCAATGGTACGATAATTTGTAATAATGGAGCTTTGGGTGCATTAAATACAGGTGTTACATTAAATGGCCGGGCACTTACAACTGCCGGTGCTTTATCAGCTACTGCAATTGATGCTGTTGCAACTATGATTCCTGCAAATTGTGGAACAATTGGCATTCAATCACATAATGCTTCAAATATGAATGAGTCAGTTACAATTTATCCGAATCCTTTTAATGCATTATTAAACATCAGCATAAATAATGATTTTCAAATGAATAATACCGAACTTATAATATACAATGTTTTAGGCGAAAATGTCTTGAATACGAGCATAACAAAACAGCTAAGCACTATAAATACAGCTTATCTTCCATCTGGAATTTATTTCTTCAGGGTGATTGATAATGGTGAAATTATTCAATCAGGAAAGCTGATTTCAAAATAGTTAAATATTTTTATAATTGAGAGTCCACTGCATTCGAGCGGTGGACTTTTTTTTCGTAACATCAGGTTCTAAGTCAAAGAAATGTGTGAATCATGTAACTCTTATCTCTAATTGTGTAAGGCTTTTTGAATCAATACATATCACCTTTGTCATGTGAAAATTCATTCACAACTAAATTATTAATTATGAAAAAGACAATGATTATTATGCTGTTCTGTATTGCAGGTTTAAGCTATTCTGCCTCGGCACAGACAGCAACAACTAGCACTGGTTTCGGAAAAACCTTAAACTTAGGTCTTGGAATAGGTGGTTATTCAGGCTATTATGGTTATATCGGACATACACTACCTGTTTTTCACGCTGATTATGAATTTGATGTAGCAAAGAACTTTACATTAGCTCCTTCTATTAGTTTTTATTCTTACAAAAGAAGTTATTATTGGGGAAACAAACATTATCCTTACAATTATTATTATTATCATGAAACAGTTATCCCTATAGGTGTTAAAGCAACATATTATTTTGATGATTTACTGCATGCCAATGCAAATTGGGATTTTTATCTTGCCGGTTCATTAGGTTTTGCTTTAGTATTTTCAAGATGGGATGATGGTTATTATGGAGATGAAAATTATTATCATAACCCAAATCCTTTATTTCTTGATTTACATATTGGAACAGAATATCATTTAAACAGCAAGCTGGGACTATTCCTTGACCTCTCTACTGGTGTTTCAACAGTTGGTTTGGCAATTCATAAATAAATAAGGTTAAAAGTGCATTGTGAAATAGTCACAATTGCAATTTCACTTTTCTTAGATAAGTCCTTGATGTTAATTTTAAGCAGTTTAAGATAAAAGCAAAAATTTTAAATAAATACTAATAATGACAGCATTAAAAACAAATTCCGGTTTGTTAAAAGCAAATTGGAAAGAGAAAAAAGCCAAGCTAAAACAAAAATTTGCATTATTAACTGAAAATGATTTGATGTTCGTTGAAGGCAAGAAAGAAGAAATGTTAAGAAGACTTCAAATTAAGCTTGGCAAAACCAAAGAAGAATTATATAAAATTATCGAATCACTATAATCACTTAAAACTAAAAAAATGAAAAAAACAATTTTTACCCTTGCTATAACAGCGTTAATAGCAGGAACTATGTTAACCAATTGCCAGTCGTCGGCTACAAAAGTTGAAAATGCGGAGGACAATGTACAGGATGCAAAGGAACAAGTAGTAATAGCCAAACAAGAGCTGATTCAGGCAAGAAAAGACTCTATTATTCAATTCAAAAAAGAATCACAAGAAAAAATCAGCAATTATGAAAAAGCTATTGCTGAGTTTAGAAAAGGAATAGCAAATGACAAAAAACAAATCAAAACCGGATACGAAAAGAGTATTACTGCAATTGAACAAAAAAACAACGAATTAAAAAATAAGCTTGAAAATTTCTCTGATGAAACATCGGATAATTGGGATTCATTCAAAGCAGAAATTAATCATGATATGGATGAACTGGGCACAGCTCTTAAAGATATAACAGTCAACAACGTAAAATAGCCAATAAATACATTAAAAAAAAATACATTATACATTTTAAAATTTAAAAACATGAAAAAATTACTATTAATCATTGCAGCAGTTGCTTTAATGGCAAACATTAGTACTGCACAAGACAACGAAATCGACAATCGTGAAAGTTTGCAATTTGGACTTAAAGTAGGTATTAATAATTCAAACGTCTATGACACAGAGGGCGATGAATTTAGTGCAGATTCTAAATTTGGTTTCGCCGGTGGACTTTTTGTAACAATTCCCATAGGGTATTATTTTGGTATTCAACCTGAAATACTTTTTTCTCAAAAAGGATTTCAAGCAACCGGATCAATTCTTGGCAGTACTTATAATTTTACACGTACTACAAATTATATTGATATTCCTCTATTATTTTCAGTGAAGCCAAGTGAATTTATATCCATTTTAGTTGGGCCACAATATTCTTACCTGATTAGTACTAGGGATGTATTTGGAAATGCAACTACTACTATTGCAACAGAAACTGAATTTGAAAACGACAATATTCGTAAAAACACTTTTTGTTTTACAGCCGGTCTTGATATTAACATAGATCATATTGTAGTTAGTGGAAGAGTTGGCTGGGATTTAATGAAAAACAACGGAGATGGAACATCTACAACACCACGCTATAAAAATGTATGGTATCAGGCTACTGTAGGATATAGGTTTTAATGATAGGCAGAATGACATTTGTGATGCTTTTTATTCGAGCATCACAAATGTTATTATGAAGTTGTCAAAAGTTGAATGTTGAAAAGAAAGAATGATACAATAATATTCAAAGTCAATAATTTGTATCATTCTTTCAAAAAAAAAAAATGTTGTTAAGCAAAAGTATAATAAAAAAGAGATTTGTCCATAT
>JAIPBB010000001.1 GCA_021739805.1 Saprospiraceae bacterium
GCATCTATCTCCAAAGCGAAATATTTGTATTCTTTAGGTTTTGAATCTTTGCTTTGATAATCTTCAATCCCGGGAAGAATTTCTTTATGGTAAAAACCAGGTTTATAATTTTTGAAACTTGCCTTTTCTTTATTTGGTGTTTGTGCTAAAATTAAAAATGGCAATACGATTATCAGAATTGAAATTAGTGTTTTTTTCATGTGTTTAAATTTTGTTATTTGACTGATTGTGTTAATTATAAGTTTATTGTGTACCCCAACTTTATCTGTATTTATCATGGAATACCCAAAGTTTTATCATTACATTTGGTGTACTTTTATACATGGGCATTTCATTATTTTATTTTTTAATTTAAACCTACTTATTTAAAACAGAAATTAAGAAATTGTTAAATATGCCTGCCTTCCAAATTTCTAATTTCTAATTTCTCTATAATTTCCTAATTTCTCTATAATTTCTTTATTATTTCTTTTAAAAGACTTATTACATTTCCAACATTTTCTTTAAATATTGATAAAACAGCTTCACCCGTAACAGCTTCTTCATCTTCTTTCCAGCAATCGTAGTCAGTGCTAAGAGCAATTGCAGCATAAGGAATTTCCAGTTCATTTGCCAGAATTACCTCCGGTGATGTTGACATATTGATTATATCAGCTCCCCACGACCGAAACATATAAGATTCAGCACGAGTTGAAAATCGTGGACCTTCAATAGTAATTACTGTTCCTTTTGGATGATAATTTAATTTTAAATCTTCAGCAGTTTGTATAAAACAATTTCTAAGATTTTCATTAAAAGGATCAGCCATTGGAGTATGCCCGAGTTTTCCCGGCTCAAAGCTTTCAAAAAATGTTAGTTTTCGATGTTTGGTAAAATCAATAAATTGGTCAGGAAAAATTAAGTGTCCTCTGTTTATTTCTTCTTTGAGACTTCCGCAGGCAGTTGTGGCAATAATTTCAGAACATCCCCATTTTTTTAAAGCCATAATATTCGCCCTGTTGTTTACTTGTGTTGGGGGAATTGTATGTTGCCGACCGTGGCGGGAAATAATCGCAATCTCTTTATCAAATATTTTACCTGTAAGTAAAGTTGAACTCGGTTTCCCAAATTCTGTTTCTACATCAATTTCCTTAACATCTTGAAAAATATTTAGTTTTTCCAAACCTGAGCCGCCGATTATTCCTATTTTCTTCATCCAAATTATCTTTTAATATTATCCTCAAAATTATAGTAATTTTGCAAAAAAACACAATATGAATCTTAAAGTTGGTGATAAAGTTAAATTCCTTGATGAAGAAGGTGGTGGAATTGTTAGTAAAATAATAAGTAGTAGTTTGGTTAATGTTACAACTGAAGATGGCTTTGAAATACCTACAATAACTAGCAAGCTTATAAAAATCGAAAAGCAGGATGCTACAGAGAGTGAAAATATGTTTATTCCTGATTTTGACATAAAAATACAAAACTCTAATTCCAAGGAAAATTTGCCGGTTGAAACTACATTTTCGCTACCAAATTACTCATCCTTAGAGCCAAAACCAAAAGGAATATACTTATGCTTTGTTCCACATAACCAAAATTTGTTGATTTCAGGGGATATGGATATTTATCTTGTCAACTTCAGCAAATTCGATATTTTATTTAATCTTCATCTAAAAACAAATAATAATTATTCCGGCTTTGACTATGGCTCAGTAGCTCCACACTCAAAATATTTAATTCAAACCATTGAAAGAGAAGATTTGGAAAACTGGTTATCAGGAAATATTCAGCTTTTGTTTCACCATGAAAACACCAAGAAATTATTGCACCCATCCGAAACCGATTTCAAATTTAAAATCACCAGGTTTATTAAAGAAGAAAATTATAGAGCCGTTTCTTTTATGGGCGAAAAATCAATAGTCGTTTCTATTTGTGAAATTTCAGAGCTTGAAAAAGATACTGAAATTGTAGAAAAAGCTGAAGATAACTTTAAAATCGGAAAATCCAGAATTGTCACAAATAATACTTTCATCGACAAACATAAAGTTGATGAAAACTCTGCTGAAATCGACCTTCATATTGGTGAAATAGTAGAAAACTTTTCACATTTAAGTAAAATTGAAATTTTAACAATCCAACTTGATTATTTTGAAAAATGCCTTGAAAGTGCTTTACAAAACAACATAAAGCAATTAGTTGTTATTCATGGAGTTGGACAAGGAATACTTAAATCAGAAATTAGAAAAGCCTTTGAGAAATACGATATTGAATATTTTGATGCAGCTATTGCAAAATATGGAGTTGGAGCTACGGAGGGGAGGGTGAAGTAGGCGGTATTCAAGTTTCAGGTTTCACACTTCGACTTCTCTCAGTGCAAGGGTTTCAGGTTTCACACTTCGACTTCGCTCAGTGCAAGGGTTTCAGGTTTCAAGTTTGCCGTTTCAGGTTTAAAGTTTCAGGTTGTCATCTATACGGCCTTTGTTTCGGTCGAAAGAAAAAAGTAAAAAGTAAGTTCAAGGCGTCATTGCGAGGGAGGAACGACTGAAGCAATCTCTTGTGTTTGGATTAAGTAGAGAGTTAGGAGTAGTCAGTAGGCAATTTTAATAACTTTTAATTATTATATTCACTAAAAGTTATACTATTTAGTGATTGTGGTCATCTTTATATCAATTCATCAATAAGTTTTAATGTTAAATCGTAAACTGCTTTCAGATGTTGTAGATTATTTACGTTTCTATGAATATTGAGACTTAAAGTAAATACTCCATTTTTTTCTTGTTTTCCACCAATAAAGGTTAAGTTCTGTTTTAGTATTAAGTCTGTAATAGTTTTGTTATTAATTATGGACTTAATTTTATAATTATCAATTGTTTTTGATATGTAATTTTTATTAAAGTCGCCATTAATTGATTTTATCGAATTTCTACTAAACTTATTAATTATTTTTTCGATAAAATCACTTTTTGATATTTCGAACCAGGTTAAGTTTCTGTTCTGTCTAAATTCACAACTAACAAAAAGAGGTTTTGTATCTGATTCAGAAAAAGAAATCACAATTTTTTTGTATTCGGATTTTAATTCCAGCCTATTTAGGTCTCTTGAAACAGTCGTTATTATTTTAAATTCTGCATTTACTTTTTCGGCAAACATTTTCCAAAATTCAGATTTTTCTAGAACATCCCAAATACCTAAATTTCTAAATTTTATTTCCGTCATTTTGTTTCGTTGTACTTTTATTCAAATTGCTATAATCGTTCCTTGGCTCGTTTTTCTTTCGTTCGTGTTTATTATCTGTATGTAACTTTGTCAAGTTTTCCGCTCATTGCGGTAAATGATAATACCTGATAACAGTCAACCAGCTTTCCATTGACTGTTGCAGGTTTCCAATTTTGTGGCATTTTATTTACGATAGCTAAAACTTGATTAGCATATGTCGCTAAGTCACCTTTACCTTGAGTTACAATTACAAAATTCCCTGCTTTTCCATCACAAGTCACCATAAAAGCAATAGCAACTCTGAATATCATTTGAGTTGCTTTTTCATCTGTCAATGGATTAGCTACAAAGTATTTTTTCAATTCATCAAGTCCACCTGTGTAATTCGGGTTTGTTTTCGGTTTGGGCATTTCTCCAAGTTTTTCTTTTATTAAAAAATCATCTACTGAATAAATTGTCTGAGAACAGGGAGTAACTTTTAAAATGCTGTCAATTGGAAATACTATGACTTTAGGAAGGTCATCAATTGTCTTGAATGTAAATCCTATAATTGCCTTTGGTTGCTCAAATTGAGTTGATAGGAAATAAATTGTAGCTGTTTCTTTCTTTTGCTCAAATGTCAATACTACCAATGTCAAACCACTTTGTTTTTTATAGTCAAACTTCATATCCCCTATATGCAATCTGTCTCCATCAAGTGGTTTTAAACTGTTAAGGTAAGCCCCAATTGCTTTTTCATCTGAACCTACTTTTAAAGGGTTATTAATTTCAAAACCATAGGTCTTGTCAGTTGATACTTCGGTAAGTTTCATATATCTTTTGTCCTTGTCAAGATATTCTTGGCTTAAAACAGTCGTTGAGAAAATTGTAACCAAAAAGGTCAAAGCGAAAATATTTTTTAATGTAATCATATCATTTATTTCTATTTGTTAATGTCATCTTAAAATGAGCCATAACATTTGATGGTATGGTGTTTTGTGGGATTACAGAGCGATTTCCTATCAATTTACACTAGCTTTTTTACAAGCTACAAACCTTTGCAAACCGCTGAAACCCAAATGCACTATACTATGTATTGGACAATTGTTAATTATTTTCTCCTGATTCAAAAACTTGTAATGTTTTCCCTGATTTCATTTTCCATTCAGTTAATCCATTTGCACTACGTCCCATAATTATCATTGCTGCCGATGAAGAACTACTAAACAAATAATCACGTTTAAGTATCAATTTGTCTTGTTCATTAACAATCACACCCTCTGAAATCAATGTTTCACGCAGTTTCTGCATTGTTTTAGGGTAAGAATTTGTCACTGGGTCAGCTACCTGAGAGTTTTCAAAAACTACAAATCCCTCATTAGTTGTTTTACCAATTCCATTAGCTCCTCTAACAGTTGAAATGTAAAATAAATCTTCTTCCTTATCAGGCTGCACTTTGGTGTTAACCTGTCTAATTTGTTCAAATGCATTGTATCCTAATGTACTTACCAAAGTCAAAATATTGGCTAAGAACTCTTCCATTTCAGCTTTATCAGATTCCGAAATACTCGATTGCGTTGGTTTCTGTGTATTAATCAGTTCGTATCTGTTTGCTGACGAAGCAATTTCATGAAGTCTATTTTCAAGGTATTTTATATGAGCTTTATTCAAATTATCATCTTTGCTAATAAAGACAATCGACTCATTCCAAAAGTCTTTTTCTTTTACGTGCTGTGTCAGTCTTTTAAAAATATCCTCTGCTTCTCCTATGTACAATTGTCCCTTTTCAGATAAATCAGCACTTTTATTCAACAACATATAGACTCCGGTTGTCTGTATTTCAGGTCTATCCGTGCAGATTTTAATCGAATTACGAGGAAGTTTGTAAGCTTTACCAGTCCAATTAGATAATTCACAAGTCAGTCTACCATTTGTATCTCCATCAATCAAGAATAATTTTATCGTTTTTCCAAATTTCATATCATTATTGTAGTGTCTATTTTAATACCGTCAACGGCAGTTCTTCTAAAAACCCCCGCTAAATTTTAAATTTTGAATAAAATTAAAACTATTTAAGACAAATAAAAATAATTCGCAATTATATTTTGAAAATTATTAATTTCTTAGAAAACATTCAACCCTTCCAGAGTTAAAACTCTGGAAGGGTTTTGTAAGTAATTATTCGGGGAAAATAAAAAAACTAACCAATTTACTCAGTACATTGAGTAATTTTACTCAGCATATTGAGTAAATTGTTGCAAGCTTTGAGTAAAATGATTATATTTGCTTCATAAAATGTCAATATTATGTATCAAAGAAACCAATTACTTATTCTTAAACAGAGAATAAAAGAGCCAAGAAAATTCATCCAGGTACTCTTGGGTCCACGCCAAACAGGGAAAACCACGATAGTAAGACAATTAGTTCAAGAGATAAAAACACCCTACCATTTTGCATTAGCTGATGAAGCTAATGAATCAAGCATAGGTTGGATTGATCAACAATGGGAAACAGCAAGAATATTGTTGAAAACCTCAGGTTCTAATGAAATTCTCCTGATTATCGACGAGATACAAAAAATTAAAGATTGGAGTAATGCCGTTAAATATCATTGGGACAAAGACACATTGGAGAAATTAAACATTAAAGTTATTTTACTTGGTTCTGCGAAAATTATAATTCAAAAAGGATTAAGCGAATCTCTTACCGGTAGGTTTGAAGTTATTCCGGTTTTACATTGGTCATATAACGAAATGCAACAAGCATTTGGCTTTTCCTTCGAGCAATATGTTTGGTTTGGAGCATATCCCGGAGCAGCTTTTTTAATTAATGATGAAAATCGTTGGAAAGATTATATTAGAAATTCAATAATAGAGACAACTATTTCTAAAGATATTTTAATGATTACCCGAATTGATAAACCTGCATTACTAAAACGACTATTTGAATTATCATGCAATTATTCAGGTCAAATTTTATCTTTCACAAAAATGTTAGGGCAATTGGATGATGCTGGAAATTCAACCACTTTATCACATTACCTTAATCTTTTAGATACAGTTGGATTAGTTTCAGGATTAGAAAAGTATTCTATTGAAAGCTTTCGACAGAAGGCATCCAGCCCTAAATTACAAGTTCAAAATCCATGTTTGATTTCTGCATTATCACCAAGACAATTTAAAGAAAGCTTTGAAAACAGTGCTATATGGGGAAGGCATGTTGAGTCGGCAGTTGGAGCATACTTATCGAATGTTTCTAAACAATCAGATATAAAATTGTTTTACTGGCGACACAGAAATTATGAGGTGGATTTCGTAATACAGAAAGATGATAAAATTATTGGAATTGAAGTTAAAAGTGGAAAATTACATAAACCATATGGTATTGACGAGTTTAAAAAAGTTTTTAATCCTTATAAAATTATTCTGGTAGGAAAATCTGGGATACCAATTGAAAGTTTTTTAAAAATGGATTTAAATGTGTTGTTTGAATAAAAATAAAACTTGAAAAGACAAGAGTAAAAAGTCGGAAGTCGGAAGACCGAAGTCAGAAGTAAAAAGGCAAATTGAGAGCATGAGAAACGAGAAACGAGAAACAAGAAACGAAATTAACACCTGCATACCTTTGGCAAGTTTAACAATTGAACCATATAGCAATTTAACAATGTAATTTACTTATCTTTGCAGCGAAAACAAATCCGTTCTATCGTCTGGTTTTGAGCAATCACAATCGGAAGGAAAGTCGGGGCAACACAGAGCAACATACTTCCTAACGGGAAGGTTCCTTCAAAAGAGGAAACAGCTAGTGCCGCAGAAAATAACCGTCCGCCAGCTGGCGGTCAAGGGTGAAAATGTGAGGTAAAAGCTCACATTCCATGGTGGTGACATCATGGAAGGGTAAACCTTATGTGTTGAAAGGCTACATATACCGGGGCAAAATGGCTGCTCGCCAAATCCCGGGGGGTGAGTCGTTAGAACATGCCAGCAATGTCATGTCCAGAGAAATGATAGAAAACCTCTTCGGAGGTTACAGAATCCCGCTTATAGGATTTGTTTTCTTTTTTTTAATTTTCACTTATTATTTCTTATCAAAAAAAATCTCTTTAACTCACTTCTAATCTGACTATTTAATATAAAGTTTTTAAAAACTATTTGTTGATAATTATTAAATAAGCTCAGAAATGAAAACATCTTATTATTTACTTTTAGAAGTTAATTTCAAATTATATTCTAATATGAAGAACCTACTAAAAGTTTTACTAATAACAATATATTTTGGTGTGAGTATTTTTTCTTACGCCCAAAAAACAACAGTTTACATTAATCCAACTGCTGAATATAATCTTGCAATTGAACTTTTCAATAAAGAGAAATATGGTTCAGCACAAAAAAAATTTATTAATGTAAGTGAAGCTATTAGCGACCTTCAATCGCAAATGAAAGCAAACTCAGAATACTATGTTGCCTTATGTGCAATGGAACTTTACAATAACGATGCTGAATATTTACTTAATAAATTCATCGATACTTATCCCGAAAATTCTAAAGTAAGACTTGCATATTATCATCTCGGAAAATTTAACTTTAGTAAGAAAAAATATGATAGAGCAATTAAATCCTTTGAAAAAGTTGACAAATATGACCTAACTGATGAAGAACTAATTGAATTCTATTTTAACACCGGATATTGTTATTTCAACACTAAAGATTTAGAAAAATCGAAAAAAGCATTTTATGAAATAATAAATAAAGAAACAAAGTATAAAGAACCCGCAAATTACTATTACTCACATATTGCCTATACCGAAGGAAACTACGAAACAGCACTTAAAGGTTTTCAGAAGCTAATGGGAAATGAACTTTTCAGCCCGATTATACCATATTATATCGTTCAAATTTATTTCATGCAAAAAAACTACGATGAGTTACTGAAAATAGCTCCTGCCCTACTTGAAAAATCTAATAAGAAAAGGGCAATTGAAATATCACGTTTAATTGGAGAAGCTTATTTTAACACAAACAGATACAAAGAGGCAATTCCCTATCTTGAAATGTTTAGAGAAAAAAACGATAATTTTATTTCAAGAGCTGATTTTTACCAATTAGCTTACGCATATTATAGAACTCAAGATTTTGAAAATGCAATCACTTCTTTTAAAAATGTAATTACTGTAGATGATAGTTTAACACAAAATGCTCATTATCATATTGCCGATTGTTATTTAAAAACAAATCAAAAACAGTTTGCCTATAACTCATTTTCATCTGCATATAAACTAAATTACGACAAGGACATTTGCGAAGATGCACTTTTCAACTATGCCAAACTTGCATATGAATTAGCATATAATCCATACAACGAAGCCATTAACGCATTCAATCAATATATTGCTGAATATCCAAAATCACCAAGAATAAATGATGCAAACAGATACCTTGTGAATCTGTTTCTATCAACCAAAAACTATAAAAGTGCTCTTATCTCAATTGAGAAAATAAAAGATAATAGTATTGAGTTGAAAACAGCCTATCAAAAGATCACTTATTTCAGGGGAGTTGAAGAATTCAACGATGAACATTTAATTGAGGCAATTGCTCTTTATGACAAATCATTGAATTATTCTATTGACAAATCAATATTTGCAAAATGCTATTACTGGAAAGCTGAAGCTAATTACAGGCTCAACAATTATGATTTGGCAATAAAAGATTATAATACTTTTTTATTATCTCCGGGTGCATTCACACAGCCATTTTATAATACAGCTAATTACAATTTGGGTTATGCTTTTTTTAAGAAAAAAGATTATCAATCAGCCTTGCTTGCTTTCAGAAAGTTTGTCACAAATGGACTAAAAGAAGACCAAGCACTGATTTGTGATGCTTACCTTAGAGTTGGAGATTCATATTATATAACTAAAGATTTTAATAGTGCTATTGAAAATTACGACAGATCTATTGAACTTAAAATCAGAGATGTAGATTATGCATTATTTCAAAAAGCAGTTTCACTTGGTGTATTGGCTCAATTCAATGAAAAATCTGCCACATTGATAAAACTAACTGAACAATTTCCGAAATCAGCCTATGCTGATGATGCTTTATTTGAACTTGCTAATACTTACCTGGTTTTAGATAATAATGAAAAAGCCCTACTATATCTAACAAAAATAATCGAGAATTATCCTAAGGAAAACCTATTCGTTAAAAAATCATTGCTAAAAAAAGGTCTTGTATATTATAATAACAACAATAATGACCTTGCCTTAAGCACTTTGAAAAAAGTTGTTTCTGATTACCCGGGAACTAGTGATGCAAAACAAGCTTTAGCTAGCATTCGCAATGTATATGTGAACCTGGATCAAACTGACACATACTTTCTTTATATAAAAAGTATAGGCAATGGCAATATAATAGTGCCTCCACATGAACAAGATTCTGTTACTTATGCAGCAAAAGAACAATATTATATGAAAGGTGATTGTGAGAAAGCAGTTGATGGTTTTAGCGATTATATCGAAAAATTCCCAGCCGGCTCTTTTGTTATTAATGCTCATTTCTACAGAGCAGAATGTAATTATAGAGCACAAAAATTTGATATTGCACTTACTGATTATTATTATGTTATAAATCAGCCAATAAGCAATTTCACCGAAACATCAGTTCTTAGGGCTGCTTATATCAATCATAAACTAAAAAAATATGAAGATGCACTTAAGTATTACACCAAACTTGAAACTATTTCAGAATATAAAGTAAATATTTTGGAATCTCGTATCTGGCAGATGAGATGCAATTTCATTCTTGAAAATTACAATAATACAATAAGTGCTTGTAATAAACTTTTGGCTACAGAAAAAATTTCAAATGAATTAATTTATGAAGCTCATATGACTATTGCTAAATCAGCTATGAGAATGGATAACATCGAATTGGCACAAGCCGAATTTTTAGCTGTTAGTAAAATGACTACCAGTGAAGTTGGAGCAGAAGCAAAATTTTTACTTGCCCAAATCCAGTATAATTTACAAAACTATGATGAAGCCGATAAAATCTGTTTTGACCTGATTAGCCAGGTTCCTTCATATGATTATTGGATTGCAAAAAGTTTTATTCTAACTGCTGACATTTATTTAAGAAAAGGAGATTTCCACCAGGCAAAAGCAACATTAAAAAGCATTATTGATAATTACGAAGGTGCTGATTTAGTTAAAATTGCCCAGGGAAAATACAACTCAATTATTGAAGCTGAAAAAGCTGAAGAAAAACAAAAGGAAATGAAATTGATTGAGGAAATTGACAATGACGATGATGTTATAAAATTACTGGACGACGATTCAGACTTACTTAAGCTTTTCAATGAAGAGAGTGAAGAAAAACCACTCGAAATTGAAATTATTAAGGAAAAAGGTACTGAAAAGGAGAATCCGGAAAATAATGAATAGAAAGAGTATTTAGTATTTAGTATTTAGTACTTAGTACATAGATATTAGAAATTAGATATTAGATATTAGAAATTAGATATTAGAAATTAGAAATTATAAATTAGAAATTAGATATTAAGAATTAGAAATTTAATTAAACCAAAATACAATGAAAAATTATTATAGCACCCAAAACAAAATATTAATAATTTTTATACTTCTATTTTTCTGCATCAGTTCACATGCACAGGAAAATGGTCAGAATGTAGATATTAAAGTCGTTGGTCCTTATACTCCAACTATTTCAGATGCCTTTAAAATCAACAGTAACCCGAAAATTACTGATACTCTTGTTCTCCCAACAACTTTGCAATATTTCATAAACTCAAAAAAGATTGAAACTCCTTTTAAAATTGAGCCTATTAAAGCTGCGAAAATGAATGGAGTTCCATTAAAAAAATTATATAATCACTACGCAAAAGCCGGTTTTGGAAATTATACAACACCCTATTTCGAATATTTCTACAATAGTACACGTTCGCGTGATTTATCCTATGGTTTACATTTTAAACATTTGTCTTCATCAGGAAAAATAAAGGATTATGCTTTTAGTGGATTTAGCGATACTGAATTTGATGCTTATTCCCGGAAATTCTTAAAGAAACATATACTTTCAGCAGATATAGGCTACAAAAGAAATGTTGTGCATTATTACGGATACAAACCAAATGATTTTGCTGATACAATTTTACTACCGGGCAAAAAGGATATAAAAAATCCAGCATATCTGGCAGCAGCCAATTTCACATTAGAAAGCATTTTCAATCCAAATAAAAAACTAAATCATAAATTTTCATTAGGCTATTATAACTATTCTGATTATTCATCAGTTTTTGAAAACAATATTAATCTTAAAGCCGACATAAACAAAAATGTTAATTTGTTTAAACTAACAGAATCTCAAAATTTAGGCATCTCTGCTGAAGTAGATTTTTATAATGATAGATGGGACAGTTTAAATCAAAAAACAAATAATGCAGTTATTGAACTTGAGCCATATCTCAGCACAGAAATTTCAAAAGGATTTAATGTGAAAATTGGGATTGTAACTTCAGTTATTGCTGATACTATTTCGGATATTCACTTTCACCCTTTAGTAGAAATTGATGCAACTATTATTGACAAGATATTGATTTTTAATGCAGGAATTACCGGTAGCAGCGAGAAAAACAGTTTTAAGGGACTAAATGACATTAATCCTTTCAGCAGTTGTGTACTGCCTTTGGAATTCACCTATAATCAACTTGTTCTATTTGGTGGAATAAAATCAAGTATAAGCAAATACATTGATTTTAGTGCAAGTGTTTCGGTTTCTGAAATTGAAAATAAACCATTTTTTGTTAATGAACCATACCCTATTAATGGAGATACTCTAAATCCGGTTTTATCGAATCAATTTTCAGTTGTTTATGATGATTTAAGAATGTTTAATGCAAAAACAGAAATATCTTATCAAAAAAGCGAAAAACTTAGAATTTTATTAGGAGCAAATTATTATCAATACTCTGGATTAATAACAGAATTACAAGCATGGCATATGCCTAATTATGATGTTTCACTAGGAGCTTTGTATAATCTAAAGAATAAAATTTTAATTCGAGCTGATATAACTGCTATTGGAGATAGATATGCAAAGGTTTGGAATGAAACAACAAATATGGCTGAAGCAAAGAAACTCAAACCAATTATTGATGCCAATTTAGGAGTTGAATACAGGTATTCAAAAATATTGTCAGGTTTCATAAATTTTAACAATATAACCGGTACAAGATATTATATTTGGAACAATTATCCTTCATATAGATTTAATCTGCTGGCAGGCGTAACTTATTCGTTATAGTTTCAGGTTTCAGTTTCAGGTTTCAAGTTTCAGGTTGTGGAATCCTTTACTAGTAACTATCTCAATTAACACATAAATTGTTAATAAAATCATCGATTTTACGACTATTTTTTTGCCTGTTTATTGGTAAATTTTTCGTAGATTTGTATTCTAATTTTTTTATTTTATATTGTTGATTATGAGTAACATAGAAAGAACCGAGTTAAGTAAAGATTATACGGCGGATAACATTCAGGTATTAGAGGGTTTAGAAGCAGTTAGAAAGCGACCTGCAATGTATATTGGAGACATTAGTTCGAAAGGATTACATCACCTGGTTAATGAAGTTGTTGACAATTCAATTGATGAAGCTTTAGCTGGTCATTGCGACACAATTGATGTTTTTATACACGAGGATAATTCAGTAACAGTTCAGGACAATGGTCGTGGTATTCCTATAGATATGCACGAAGGAGAGCAAAAATCTGCACTTGAAGTTGTAATGACAGTTCTGCATGCCGGAGGAAAATTCGATAAAGGCTCATATAAGGTTTCGGGTGGACTCCATGGTGTTGGTGTCTCGTGCGTAAACGCATTATCAGAACAGATGAAAGTTGAAGTATTTCGTGAAGGCAAACGTTTTATACAGGAATATATAATAGGTGTACCTCAATATGATGTTAAAGAAATAGGCAAATCAGATATAACCGGTACTAAATCTACTTTTATGCCTGACAAATCTATTTTCACTACAACTGTATTTAGTTTTGATGTTATTGCAAATCGACTTAGAGAATTAGCATTTTTAAATAAAGGAATCAGGCTAAATATTACTGATGAAAGAGAAAAAGACGATAATGGTGAATTCATTCATGAGTCTTTCTTTTCAGAAAATGGATTAAGTGACTTTATAATCTATCTTGATGCAAATCGTGAAAAATTAATGCCTGAACCAATTTCAATTGACGGCGAAAAAAATGGAATGCCTATTGAAATTGCAATGCAATACAACACATCTTTTTCTGAAAATATTCACTCCTATGTTAACAACATCAACACTATCGAGGGTGGAACTCATTTAGCGGGCTACAGAAGAGGATTAACCAGAACTCTTAAAAGCTATGCCGAAAAATCAGGAATGCTTGCAAAGCTTAAATTCGATATCTCGGGTGATGACTTTAGAGAAGGTTTAACAACAATTATTTCAATTAAAGTTGCCGAACCACAATTCGAAGGACAAACAAAAACCAAGCTTGGTAACTCAGAAGTAATGGGAGCCGTTGACCAAATTGTAAGTGAACTATTAAATAATTATCTTGAAGAGCACCCAAAAGAAGCAAGGATAATTGTAAACAAAGTAATTCTTGCAGCAACAGCACGTCATGCAGCACGAAAAGCTCGCGAATTAGTTCAAAGAAAAAATGTTTTATCAGGCTCAGGCTTACCCGGAAAACTTTCCGATTGCTCAGAAAAAGACCCTGCTTTATGTGAAATATACCTTGTGGAAGGGGATTCTGCGGGTGGAACAGCTAAACAAGGTCGCGATAGAAAATTTCAAGCAATCTTACCGTTGAGAGGTAAAATTCTTAATGTTGAAAAAGCAATGCCTCACAAAATATTTGAAAACGAAGAAATAAAAACTATGTACACTGCCTTTGGTGTTTCAATTGGAACCGAAGAAGACAGCAAGGAATTAAACCTTGAAAAACTTCGTTATCACAGGGTCATAATTATGACTGATGCGGATGTTGACGGTAGCCATATCGCAACTTTAATACTTACTTTCTTTTTCCGTTATATGAAAGAAATGATTGAAAAAGGATATGTTTATATTGCAACGCCCCCACTCTATCTTATCAAAAAAGGCAAAAACGAAAAATATTGCTGGGACGAAGAAGAACGTGAGGCTTGTTTAAAAGAATTCTCTGTAGATGGTAGCGAAAAAGGTATTCATATCCAACGATATAAAGGTCTGGGTGAAATGAATGCAGAACAACTTTGGACAACAACTATGAATCCCGAGTTCCGAACATTACGACAGGTTACCATTGAAAATGCTACTGAAGCTGACCGTGTGTTTTCAATGCTAATGGGAGACGAAGTTCCACCACGCCGCGAGTTTATTGAACGTAACGCAAAATATGCAAATATTGATGCTTAAGCTTTAGGTATTTCATTTACTAATAATCTTTATAGCGAAAAAAAACACTTGCTTTTATTGATAAATGTTTTATATTCGCACTATATTAATTCATAAGCCTATGGATAATTAAATTAATCAATTCCCCGAATAGTATCTAATCATAACGGGTTATGACAGCGATACAAATATTTCAATAAGTTATAGTCTTTTTTTTAATTAATTAAATTTCATAAAATGAGAACAAGATTTGCTGTAATACTAGCATGTTTAGTTTGTATATCTATAATAGGTATGTCAAACAGGAATTACCAACAAAAAGAAAATGAAGTAATTGCAACTTACAATGGCCTAACAGATGACAATATGTTTAAGTTCACTGATTTAAAAGCCAAAGTAATACTTTTTTACGAAATAAGTGATGATGTTGAAATTGATCTTTATGATGATGATTACATTGGTCAAAAATTTAAAATTACCTGGGACGAAGTTGAACATGATGAATATGATGAATACGGAGACCCAACAGGTACAACTTTTAAAGCAAAACGTATCTTAAAATTAGAAGAACAATAAAAAAATTAAAAAGAATTCTGATGACTGCTCTTATAATATTTAGGGCAGTCATTTTTTATTTCAAGTAATAAAGTAAGTTTCTAAAAATCTTATTAAATTCTCAATTAATATGCTTTATTTCGTAAATTTGAATAGTTATTAGTCAATCTTGTTAAACATTGTTCATTTAACAACATTAAAAATTAATAAACTTATTAAAACGGAAGATGAATTACTTTGATGATGAAAATACTGTTTGGTAGTCAAAAAAACAAGCATATCATTTTAAAAACGAATAAATTAAGAGAAATGCGTTCAAATATTTTTGGTAGTACCAAAAAAAGTATTATTCTCACAGATTTGACATCCTTTGAACTTAAAACAATAGAAACAAAAAATTGAATTGAAACTAAAAGCACTTAAAAACATGGAATTCATTGAGAAATATAATATTAAAATTGAAACCGCTATTATTATAATCTGCATTATTATAGGTGCAGCAATTTTAACTCGCACTCTTAGGTGGCTAGTCAATAAATCTTTTGTTACTGCATCTGAAAAACTCAAAGTTGACCCAACAAGATACAAATTTTTTAAAAATGCTATTTCTTTAATAATTTGGTTATTCGCAATTGGGGCAATCATTTCATTAATACCAAGTCTCAAAGCTATTGGTCTAACTCTATTTGCAGGTGCCGGAATTATGGTAGCCATTTTAGGACTGGCTGCACAACAAGCATTTTCCAATATAATTAGTGGAATTTTTGTCGTTATTTTCAAACCATTTCGTGTTGGAGATATGATAAAAGTTAGCACCCTTGATTATGGTATAGTTGAAGACATAACACTTCGTCATACAATTATTAATAATTTTGAAAACAAACGAATTATTATTCCTAATTCTGTTGTTGGTTCTGAAACAATAATTAATGACAGCATTGAAGACAGTAAAATTTGCAGATGGATTGAAGTTGGCATAAGCTACGATAGTGATGTGGATCTTGCAACAAAAATCATACAGGAAGAAGCGATGAAACATCCACGTTGTATTGATGTCAGGACTGCTGAACAAAAAAAGGCAGGTGAACCACAAATTATAGTTCGTCTTGTTTCTTTTGGCGATTTTAGTGTGAACCTTAAAGCATATGTTTGGACATTCGACCCGCTTTATGGCATGGAAATGCACAGTGATATAAATAAAGCCATCAAAAAACGATTTGATGCAGAAGGAGTTGAAATCCCATTCCCTTATCGTACAATTGTTAATAAAAATGAATTAAAACCAAATACTAAACTATCTGACAATGACTGAATCCAGCAAAAACATATCAAAAAAAACAGGGCTTCCACCCGGAGCTCTTGTTCATATTGGAAGTCGTAAAACTGATAAAGTTAAAATTTCTATTATTGATTACAATGCTAACAATTACTCCGAAAGTATTGTTGAAAAAACAGAAGATTGCTACTCATTCAAAGATTCAGATTCCGTTAGTTGGATAAATATTGATGGTCTTCATGATATAGACTCTATAGATTCACTAGGCCAGCATTTCAATTTACATCGTCTTTTGCTGGAGGATGTTCTAAACACTAATCATCGCCCTAAATTGGAAGAGTTTGACAACTGTCTTTTTGTTTCACTTAAAATGTTGGGTATTAGTAAAGATGGAAAATCAGTTGTTTATGAACAAATAAGTTTAGTTCTGGGAAAAAATTGGCTTATTACCTTCCAGGAAATTGAAGGAGATATCTTTGAATCCTTGCGACAAAGGCTTAGGGAGAAAAAAGGAAACATTAGAGAAAAAGGAGCAGATTATTTATTCTATAGAATCATTGACACAATAGTTGACAACTACTTCATAGTAACAGAGCACATTAGCGAAGTTATCGAGGGATTAGAAGAAAAAGCAATCAATAATCCTGATGATAAATTGATGCAGGATATACAGCAGTTAAAAAAACAACTAATAAACCTGCGTAAAGCCGTTAACCCTTTGCGCGAAATTGTTGCAAGCCTGGAAAAAGATAGTAGTTCTTTAATACATAAAGGTACTGTACGCTATCTAAGAGATGTTTATGAACACATAATTCATGTAAATGAAAGCATCGAAACAGAAAGAGATATGCTTGGAAGCATTATGGATTTATATCAAACCGGTGTTAGCAATAGAATGAATAAAGTGATGCAGGTTCTAACAATTATCGCAACAATTTTTATCCCTATGACTTTCATTGCAGGAGTTTATGGAATGAATTTCGACTTTATGCCTGAACTACATTGGAAATATGGATACTTAGGTGCTTGGGGAATTATGTTGGCGGTTTTAGCTGCTATGCTTGCTTTCTTCAAGCGAAAGCGGTGGTTGTAATACAAAATTATTAAAATTCAATTCCATTTTTTCTTCATCCATTTTGCTTTTTATTGTTTATTTTAGTAAAACCCTAAAAATAAAGCTTACCTTTGTATGAATTTTAAAATATAAGATTATGAATATTTATGTAGGAAACCTTGATTTCAAAGTAAATGAAAACGATTTAGAAGTATTGTTTAGTGAATATGGAGCTGTAGATTCTGTAAAAATTATTGTCGATAAATTCAGTGGCAGAAGTAAAGGCTTTGGTTTTTTAACAATGGAAGACGATGAAGGAGCAAACAAAGCTATTCAAGAACTTAATGGTTCAAGCTTAAAAACAAGAGAAATAATTGTAAATGAAGCAAGACCTAAGAAAGAGAATTATTAATAAACCACAATATATTTTATGGGTAGATCACAAGAAACCTTCAATAAAAAAGAAGTAAAAAACAAGAAAGAAAAAAAACGTAAAGACAAAGAGAAGAAGAAGTTAGCCAAGAGAGATATAGAGAAGAAAAGTAGTTTAGACGACATGATGGCTTATGTCGATGAAAATGGACAAATAACATCCACTCCACCTGACCCAACCAAAAAGATAAAGATTAAATCTGAAGATATCGAAATTGGAATTCCTAAAGGCGATACCATTGCTTATGACCCAATTAGAAAGGGGATAGTTAGTTTTTATAACGACTCTAAGGGTTATGGATTCATTAAGGATTCAGAAACCAAGGAAAGTGTTTTTGTTCATGCAAACAATGTTATTGATACAATAGCAGAGGGCAATATGGTTACATATGAAGTTGAAATGGGTCAAAAAGGACCTACCGCTGTTAAAGTGAAGATTTCTAGATAAAAAAACACCTGATTTTTTTGCTTGAAAAATATTATATACCCTAAAATATTTTACATCATTTCACTTAATCTACTCTAAAATCTGCCCATTTATCTAAGCAAATTAACAGAGCTAATAGATTAAGCCGATTTACCTCAAATCAATAACCTCAACACCAGGATAGCTTGCTTTATCAAATTTAAATTTAGAATCATTGATATTCACGTTGGGAGTGAATGCTTTCACTATGTAAGTAAAGATTGTATTGTTCTTTTCGTATATAATAACTTCTACAATTTGCTTTTTAGCTTTATCAATTTTTAATCTGATTTTGTAGTAGGATTTTCCTTTCAAAGGAACCAAATCAATTGTTTGTAGAAAAACACCATTTTCAGCCTTTTCTTTAATGAGTTTTGACCTATAACTTTTATCGTAGGAAGTAAGAAGGCTAGTAGGATTTGATTGCTCATCATTTGGGTCAACAGTTGTAATTTGAACTTCTTCGGCATCGGAATTATAAACCCAATTTGTCTTTCCATCGGAAATGACAATCTGCTCCATAAAATGCAAGCGGTATTTATCACCTTTTGAATATAAAATACCATCTAAAGTTTCATGAATATTCTCATCTTTATTTTCCATCACATAAGTAAACTCAATTTTAATAGCAGAGTATGATTTTGCTTTCTTGCTAACTTCTTCAAGAATTGCACTTGCTTTTTTATCATCAACTTGAGCTGATAATATACTAAATAAAAAAAGGGAAAATAATATTAGTGTTAGCTTTTTCATCTGTTTGTTTTTTTTTGTGGTGCGAAAATGCGAATATTTTTTGAACTAATCAAATCATTATAGCTTTATAGCATTTTAAGATTAGAAATTACAAATTATCTTTCAAGAATTGTTCCAAAGCGTATTCATCAGAAATTCTAACTTCACGAGCTTTACTACCTTCGAAAGGTCCAACAATTCCTGCCGCTTCCAATTGGTCGATAATTCTTCCTGCACGATTGTAACCAAGCTTAAGTTTTCTCTGCAATAATGAAGTTGACCCATGTTGACTTTGAACAATAATTCTGGCAGCATCTTCAAATAAATCATCGCGTTCATCAGGATTAAATTCTTTAATCCCCATATCTTCTTCGTCAGCATATTCAGGTAAGTGATAAGCATCAGGATAAGCACGCTGTGAGCCAATAAACTCTGTGATTTTTTCAATCTCAGGTGTGTCGATAAAAGCACATTGAAGCCTGATAACATCGCTTCCGGTTGCCATAAGCATATCACCACGCCCAATTAATTGGTCGGCTCCGCTTCCATCTAGTATTGTTCTTGAATCGATTTTCGATGTAACTCTGAAAGCAATTCTAGCAGGGAAGTTAGCTTTAATTGTTCCAGTAATAATATTAACTGATGGTCTCTGTGTTGCAATGATTAAATGAATTCCAATTGCCCTGGCAAGTTGAGCAATTCGAGCGATTGGGGCTTCAATTTCTTTTCCGGCTGTCATAATCAAATCAGCAAATTCATCAACAACAAGAACTATGTATGGCAAATACCTGTGTCCATCGTTTGGATTTAATTTACGACTGATGAATTTAGCATTATATTCTTTAATGTTTCTAACCTGTGCATCTTTTAGCAATTCGTAACGAGTGTCCATTTCAATACACATAGAATTTAATGTGCGAACAACTTTTCTAGTATCGGTGATAATTGCTTCTTCAGAATCAGGGAGTTTTGCCAGAAAATGTCTTTCGATTTTCGAGAAAAGTGTTAACTCAACTTTTTTAGGATCAACCAAAACAAATTTCACCTGTGAAGGATGCTTTTTATAAAGTAATGAAGCTAGAATTGCATTAAGTCCAACTGACTTTCCTTGTCCGGTTGCTCCTGCCATTAATAGATGTGGCATTTTCGCCAGGTCAGCAATAAAGCTCTCATTTGAAATTGTTTTTCCAAGTCCAATTGGCAAATCAAAAGTTGTGGTTTGAAATCTTTCAGATGCCAAAATAGTTCGCATCGAAACAATTTCCGGCTTTTTATTTGGGACTTCGATTCCTATAGTTCCTTTACCCGGCATTGGTGCAATAATTCTAATTCCCAAAGCCGAAAGACTTAAAGCAATATCATCTTCAAGGTTTTTAATTTTAGAAATTCTAACACCCGGAGCAGGTACTATCTCATATAAAGTTATAGTTGGACCAATAGTAGCTTTAATTTTTTGAATCTGAATTGCATAATTATTAAGTGTTTTAATAATTCTGTTTTTATTCTCTTCCAACTCGTCCTTTTCAACACTTATAACATTTGTACCATGACTTTCAAGCAAATCTAATGTGGGCATCTTATAATCTCTCAAATCAAGTGTTGGGTCGTAATCGGTATCGACTGTATAATGCTCTTTTGAACCATTTGATGTTTCTTCAACAACTGCTTTTTCAACAGTAATTTCAATTTTTGAAGCCAGATCTTCAATTTTTTCCTTATCCTGACTTTCTGGAGTATCCAGTTCAAATGATGTTTCCTGTAAATCTTCCTCAGTTTCAGTTACCAAGAAAGGATCATCGAGTTCAATTGCCTCGGTTCCGTTTTCACCATCTACAACAAATTGCTGATTAACGGCTTCATCAAAATACTGTTCATCATTAGTTGAATCATAAGCTTTAAAAATACTTTTTAACCAATTGAATGAAAAATTAAATGAAACAATCAAATAGGCGAATATTGAAAATAGCAATAGTATTCCTACACCTATACGCCCAATAATACTGTTTAGCCATATATTCAAATAGTAGCCAACGTAGCCCGATAATATATCATTGTTTACAAATAAAAATCCCATAGCAATAGAAATCCAGATTAATCCAAAGAAGCTATGCTTGAATGATTTCCATATTGGTATTTTTTCTATTCCTGTTAATAATCTTGCTCCAATCACAAGAAATAGTAAAATAAAAAGAAAGGATGCTATTCCAAACCATTTATTAATAAAGAGGAAAGACAATTGAGTTCCAATATAACCACCGATATTATGAATTTCTATACCGGGATAAATCTCATTTAAAGATTTAGTTGTAATATCAAAATCTATTTTCCATGTAAAAATGTGAGAAATAAAAACTACGAATAAATAAATAGCAAACAAAATGAATAGCAGTCCACTAACATGATGCAATTTTTCATTTTTTAAAAAATTAAAAAAAGATTTAAAAGGTGATTTTCTTTTTGACTTTGATTTCTCATTAGCCTTTTTAGTCACATCTTTCTTTAGTTGATTTTTTTCTTTCTTATTATTTCTCATTAAAATATTTAGGCTTTGAATTTTACAAATGTATAAAAAAATGCTATTTGAGATTAAATAAAAAATCCCCTTTTATTAAAAGAGGATTCTTAATAAATTTTGATATAAAAAACTATTCATCTCCATAAATCCATTTCTTGTATTGAACTTTTTCTTCGCCTGTTATTTCCTCACAAGTTGCTGGAACTAAGAATTCAATATCTTTAATTTTTTTATTTTTTATTTCCTTAGCAAATTCAATAGTAACTTTTCCTTTCCTATCAATACTTTCTTCTCTGAGTATAAATCCATCTATTTCTCTAAAATCAGAATTAAAATTGATTTCTTTAGAGCCTATTTCATCAGTATAATATACTACGTTTTTAATTTCTTCATCATAGGCATTGATGCTTGTAACTTTAGCCTTTTTACAAATATATCCACAAATCGTCATAGTATCATCTAAAAATTCAACAACCGGGTCATCTTTGTAATCGAGTTCTTCTTCAATTTCCTCCTTAGTATCTTTGAAGTAAGAGCCTTTTTTTGCCCCGGATTCAATTAATACAATTTTTGTTTTATTATCACCATTAACTATCTCAGTGAAATATATACCACCATAAACAGTTTCACTTTTTGATTTATTTCCTAAAATCTTCACAGTGTATTCAGTAGGTGCTTCTGATAACAGGTCAGCAGTTTCGTTGCCTGACTTGGGATACTGAATTTCAAAAGTTATTATACCACTAAAAGCTTTCTGCTTTTTTTGAGCAGACAATGAAGTGGAAAATGCAATCGCAATGGCTAAAACAACAATGTTTGTTTTTATTAATCTTTGCATGATATTGATTATAAGTTAGAAATTATTATTAATTGCAAAATTATGAAAAAATCAATTTTAACAGAAAAAATAGGCTAAATATTATTTTCCTAATTGTTCAATACATTTACAAATATACATTTTAACATATAAAGACTTGCGAATAACAAAACTTTAATTATTTTTGCTTCAAGGATGTAAAATTTCGCAATAATTTTCTAAGGAAATCGGATAAGAATAAATTTTAGGCAAATAAAAATATAATGATTTTATGATTTATTACCTATGCAACCATTTTTGTAAGTTTTACAGTCTGTTTAAAAATAAATATTTAACTAATTAATTTAACTAAAACTTGAAATTATGAAAAAATTGATTTTCTTTTTGCTAGCATTAACTATTGCTTTTGCGGGTTGTAAAAAAGACAAAGATGATGATGATGATGACAACAAAACCACCAATCTTGTTAGCAAAACTCCAGCTCCAAGAAATGTAGTTCTTGAAGAATTCACCGGTATCAATTGTGGCTATTGTCCTGATGGTCATGTTAGAGCCAAAGCACTCAGTGATGCCAATCCTGGAAGAGTTGTAATTATCGCTATACATGCTGGAGCATATACAAGTGGAACTCCTGACTTCACAAACCAATGGGGTATGGCAATTCATGACTTAGGTGCTCAAGGTGGTAAGCCAATGGGAATGGTAAATCGTGAACTTTACTCAGGAAATACTACACTCTCAATGGGTCGTGGTGACTGGGCAGGAGCAGCTGATGTTATTCTGAATGATGGCAATTCACCTGTTAATATTGGCATGAAATCAAGTGCATCTGGAAATGAATTAACAATTGATGTAGAATTGTATTATACTGCTGATGCAACAGGACCACAATTATTAAATGTTGTATTCCTTGAAAGCGGAGTACTTGGTTATCAATCAAATGGACCTAACAGTCCTAATTATGAGCATAACCACATTTTAAGAGATTTGTTAACAGGACAATGGGGTATTGATATTACTTCAACTAAAGAAGGTGATAGTTTTACAAAAACTTTTACTTATACAGTTGACCCATCCTGGGTACTTGAAAATTGTCAGATTGCTGCATTTGTTACTCAATCAGACCATAAGAAAATATTTACAGGAGTTGAAATAGAAGCAAAAAATGGCTCAACCAATTAAACTAAAAATATTTTGACAAACAGAAGAAATTGGCCTACTTCAAAAATTAATTCATAAAGTTTTTGCAGTGTGCAACCTTTTTATTACTTTTAGCGTCTTAATTAAAAATTTTAAACTAAAACTTAAATTTATGAAAAAACTAATTTTCTTTTTATTAGCTCTCATGATTGCATTTGCTTCTTGCAAAAAGGACAAGGACGAAGATGATGAAGAAAAAGGTCTAAATCCAACTCAAACGCAATGGGGATTCACCTTGGAATATACAAGAACAAATTGTGGAATTTGTGGTTCAACTGGAGGTCCGGTTATTCACTCATTACATGATATGGGTAATGTAGTTGCTTTGGCTGTGCATGTTAACGGCTCAAATGATTCAATGGTTTATGCAAACTATAGCGGTTTTTCAGGTGACAGACCATCAGGTGGTGGAATACCATCATTTTGGGTTGGCAATGTTAAGGCAACAACAGGTGATGCAACTACTCATATGACAACTCTTTTAGGTGAGTCAGCTATTGCCGGAGTTGATTTAAGTTATACAATCAGCGGTGGAAAAATGAAAGTTAAAACAAAAACAAAGTTTTTCAGTGCTGGAACCGGAGACTATTTACTTAGCGTTTATCTTTTACAGGATGGAGTTGATGGTGGAACAAATGCACCTCCGGGATTTAAACAATCAGGTGGTGCTCCTGACTATATACACGATTTTATTCTAAGAGATGCATCTACAGGTAATGTTTATGGTGAAACACTTGCTACTTCTCCCGCAAGTGGTGACACATTTGAGAAAGAATACGAATTTTCTTTAGGCTACGGATGGGTAGCATCAAATTGTTATGCTGTTGCGGTTATATGGCAATATGACCCTAGTGCATCACCTGCTCATGTTTATATAAATTCAAAAGAAGTTAAATAATTTCAAAAAACATATAATACCAAAAACGCCCTGGAAATTTCAGGGCGTTTTTTTTTACATATCAATATGAAGTTTTAAATTTAACTGTCGGGGAGTAAGATAATTTGGAACAGCATACATCCTGTTTGAAACATCGGCAATCCAAAGATAGGAAACAGTATTATTTATTTGTAAAAGATTAAAAACTTCCAAACTTAACCAAATTTCGTTAAAATGCCTGAATGGACTTTTAGCCCTGAGTTTTGAATCTGCTGATTTAATTTGCTTAGAAAAACCAATATCAACCCGTCTGTATGGTGGAATTCTTAGTGTTGCCTGATATCGTTTATGTGTTGGGGGTCCAAAAGGTAATCTGCTTCCAAAAACAAGGTTCAAGTGCATTTTATAAGTTGGATTTCTAGGAAGATAATCCTGGAAAAATAAACTAAAATTTACCCTTTGGTCAGTGGGGCGGGCGATGTAACCAGGCTCGTTGCGAATGCTGTCAACAGCTACTGCATCATAAGTGTAGCCTGCTACTATTTTTTCACCTGATTGATTATAATAGTCATAGTAAAAATCCCCATCAATATCTTCTTCAGTTTTCATTACTGACAAACTTGCCCAGCTTTCAATTCCTTTCACAAATTCACCATTGACTTTTAAGTCGATACCTGTTGCATATCCATGAGCAGAATTTTCAGCAAAATACCTGATTCTGACATTATCAATTTCATAAGGAATCAAATTGTTAAGTTGCTTATAATATATTTCTGAACTAAAAACAAATGGCCTGTACCAGGCATCGAAATTCCATTCGGAGGCAGCAACAAAATGTATTGAACGCTGAGCTTTAATATTAGTATTTATGCTGCCGTCAAAGTATCTTAATTCCTTATAAAAAGGAGGCTGATAATAAATTCCTGTTGCAAATCGGAATACAATATCTTTTTCCCAATTTGGAGTAAAAGTGAAACTTGCCCTGGGACTAAGCAAAAATTCTTTATTCAAATCCCAATAGTTTGCTCTTAAACCCGCTGTTATTGTGAATCCTACACTATCAGTATTGAGATTCCATTTGTTTTGAAAAAATCCTGAGTATCGGTTGGACATAGTATCGAACTTTGCTTTTATCACTTCCTGAAGAAGAATGTCTTTATTTGGATTTACAGGAAAATTAATATAGTCGGGTGGATGTGGGATAGAGTATCCGGCAGAATCAAGCATACGCCATTCACTTAATTCATCCTTAATTAACTCAGCCTGGTATTTAACACCCCATTGCATTAATTTATTTACTTTTCGTAATGAGCCACGATGTTCAACATTAAAAACCGTAGCTTCAAGATAATTCCTGGCATGATTCAAATATGTACCAACTCCCCTATTGTATTTAACATTTCCAAATTCGTCCTTTCCGAAATCGTTTTCTAACTCATCAAGCCAATACTGCCCCATTATGTCGTATGTTTCGCTTTCGTAAGTGTTAAAAGCTGAACTGGTAAATCTTATATTAAAATCTTTGTTTGGCTTATAAGTAGTTGTTAAAGCACCCATAAAGGTCTCAAATCTATCGACTTCCTGTCCATCGAAATAAACTGATAATCGGAGAGCTTCGTTAATTGTCCCAAATTCTGTTTCACGGTTTTCAGGAACAACTTTATAGGAGTTTCTGGCATAATTCCCCAAAAATCCAATTTCCCAAAACTCTGTAATATCATAAGTGAGAAAAGTTTGAAAATCGGAAAACGAAGGTTTGTACTCACCCTTGGTTTCCATACTTTTTAACACATATTGATTAGATTTTTGCCTTATGCCAAAAAGATAAGTAAACCTATAATTATCGGAACAACCTTCAACATGAGTTGAAAATCCTAACAAACTCATTCCTACTGAAGCTGCGAAGCTATTAGGTTCCTTATATTTAATATCCAGAACTGATGACATTTTATCACCATATTTTGCATCAAAACCACCGGCAGAAAATTCAACAGAAGAAACCATTGCAGTATTTGCAAAACTCAATCCTTCCTGCTGTCCCGACCTTACCAAAAACGGACGATAAATTTCAATATCATTAACATAAACAAGATTCTCATCATAGTTTCCACCTCTAACCGAATACTGTGAACTCAACTCATTGCTTGAAGAAACTCCTGTTCCGATAATTTTCAAAAGATATTCAATACCTTCACCGGGTCCGGGCAAAACATTAGCATCTTTTGGATTTATTTTATCCATACCTGGCTCTCGCTTCTGTCTGCCAAAAATTGGAACAACATCGATAATTTCAACTGAACTTTTAAGCACAATGTTTATTTGTTTCTTTTCGTTTGGAGCAAGCTTCAATATATATCTTTCCGGCTTATAACCAATATAAGAAAATCCGATAATAAGCTCAATATTTGAAGGAGCAGAAAACTCAAAATATCCATCCTTGCCCGATACTGTACCAATTTGTTGTGGCAAATTAAGACTTCCAATATTTACAGATGCGATTGGAAAACCGAGAGTATCAACAATTGTCCCACTAATAACACCATGATTTTGAGCAAAACCACTAAAACTAGTCAAAATTATTAAGAATAATATATAGAATTTTAATTTCATTAAATAATTTGTATTTTTATAATATTGGTTTTAAATTTCTAATCATCTCTTTTAAAATCACCTCTTTTCCATGATTTAATAAACTGAGCCCAGGCAAAAGGATTTAATAATGGATTATTCATCATTCCGGTTAAACTCGGTTTTTGCATTCCCATATAAGAATAATTATATATTTGTTTACTCACATAGTTTCGGTAATTCATACTTCCATCCATTGCTATTGTATTCATTTTATCTTTCAATTCAGCACGTGCAAGATTTTTTTTAGCTCTTTCTAAATCATCATCAGGAATTTTAAGATTTAAAAAAGCTTGCTTAAACTGTTCCTGGGTTGGCCATGGAAGAATAACGGTTTCTGACAATAAAATTGTATCCTGAGTCAATACCTGAATTAATGAATATCTGTTCGACTTTAAAGTATCAGGAATAATATAAACTGCTTTTTTAAAGCCTATTGAAGTAAAATGAATTGTATCACCTAGTTGTGCAACAAAAGAAAAAAATCCGTAATAATCAGTTGTTGTGCCATGTCTGATTGTTTTATCAATAATATTAGTAAATGGAATTGGCCTTAAACTGTCAGCCGCTACTACAACTCCTGAGAATTGAACAAGGTCTTTTCCTTTTTTCTGAGCCTGAATAACAGTAGAAATTAATAGAAAATTTATTAGAAATAATATTTTAATCGTGATTTTCATTAATAGGCTAAAATAAACTATTTGAGTGTATGTCGCCACTTTAACGATATTAAATTGCAAATATTTTCAAGTATGGATAAAAAAAAAGCTGCTACCAATATTAGGTAACAGCATTATATTTTGTTTATTTTCTAATTATTTTGCAAGATAACCCTTTTCAATTGCTTTCTTAATGCATGCACTAATTCCAATTTTATCAACTGTACGAATTGCCGCAGCACAAACCTTAAGAGTTATCCATTGGTTTTCTTCCGGAATAAAAAATTTCTTAGTTTGCAGATTTGGATAAAATCTTCTCCTAGTTCTGGCTTTTGAATGGGCAACATTGTTACCAACCATCATTTTCTTCCCTGTTAATTCGCAAATTCGTGACATTGTATTATAGTTTTAGTACTTTTCAAAAATGGAGTGCAAAATAAATCAAAATTATTTTATTAAGCAAGTGATTGTGTAGTTTTTTTCTGGAAATAAAAAAAACTTCAATCAAGCCTTAAGCAATTCAACAATATAAACTCCTGAAAGAATATTTTAAGCCAATTATTAAAACCATATTACAAAAGTTAATTTATTTTCAGCTATTACAGTAGCATCAATAATAGATAAATGAATGAAACCAAACAAAGCTTGACACAAACTGGAAATGAATACTTTTTAAAGCTTATTTATTAAATTATTTTCTGTTCCCGATTTTTAATCAATTTTGTTTATTTAGCTCACACAGCAAATTCTTCAAGCTCAAATATCAAAACATTTGAGCTTAATTTTTTATTATAGTGAGCTACAATTGGGATTTAGTTGAACATTTGCTTCAAAATTTTTACCACGTATTGTTTGAAGCTTATTTATTGCAACAGTTTTTTATTTTTTATTTGTCAGCCACCATTTGTTTTTAATTTCGAATTTGTCATTGCCTGAAGAAATATATTCGGAACCATCTCCAAATGTTTGCCAACCATTATTTTTATATCTATGACAAACTTGCATTTCACCATCTCCACAATCAAAATCAAAGGTGAAAGGTAAACGATAATCGCCCCAAATACATTTTTTTGATTTATTAGACTTATAATCTGTCCATGTGCCTACAAAGCTTCTATTCCAATATCCATCGGCGAAACTTAATGATTCATCGACTTTCATTGTTTTTGTAGCTTTGTCCAAATAAATTGAACATTCGGTAACGCCTTTAAATACTCCGCAATGGTTTTGGCTGCTATCTTCGTAAAATATGTAATTTGCGAAAAGTTCACCACAGTTTTTGTATTCTGAATAATCACAAGTTTCAAATAGAAAAACAGCAAGTAATTTAATTTCACCCTTGAAATCACAAATATTATTATTCACTTTTGATTTACCCCACACTAAATATGAATAAGGCTCTTTTTCATTTTTAATTATATGTTCAATGTGAAATTGAATTCTATGGTAATTTGAACCAATCACTCCATTCTGCTCAAAATCACCGGATAACCAAATAGAACTAAAATCATATTTTGATGTTTGCTCTAGTTTATTAGTATCGTTAGCGAATAATTTCATTCTTAATTGCAAATATTCTTCACTAAAATCAATTTGTGAAGGATTATATTTCTTAATAAGATGTCCATTATAATAAGGGTCAATATCATCACTTCCTTGTCCATATATAAAAGGTGAAACTAGCAACAAAATCATTGATATAATTATTCTATAAGCTTTCATAGTAGTGTAATTCTTTTGCATTATTCCAGTTCGTATTTCCCATAAAAGAAAATATAATCGTCTTGTCCTTTGGTTCCACAACCAAATCCTGAACTAAAGTATTTTTGATTTAACTTAGTATAAAAGTGTTCAGAAAACATTTCCATACAATCATCAACTTTTTTAAATATTGTCCATTTGTAATAGTAAACTAGCTGATTATATTCCTTAGCATTAGCGATATTGAATTTAAATCCAATATACTCATTAACAATTATTAATTCAGTCTCATTTTTGAGTTTAATAAGTGTATCGATGTTGCAAATTATAGTTTCTGTTCCAAAACTAATTGAGTCGATATGAATTTTAAGTTTAAAGCTGGATTTTGCTTTAGTCTTTTTATTACCACTATTATTTTTTATTAGATTATCGTAACATCGAGATCTATTATATTCAGTTAATCCATTTAATTCTGAAGAAATTATGGTATCCTTAAGAATATAACAATATTTGCTTATTAATTCTGATACCTCATTACCATAATTTTTTTCAAAGCCATAATCTAAGGCATATCCTAATACAGTGCAGGCTTCATCCATTTTATTAGTTGCAATGTAAACAAGAGCTAGGTTACGGTATGCGTAAGAGTTGCCTGGATATAGTGAAATTGAGTAATTAATATCCTTAAGAGCATTAGTATAATCTCCTTTTTTATAGTAAGTATATCCTCTATTACTATAGATAAGTGCTTGAGTTGAGTCCATTTCAATTGCTTTCCCAAAATACTCAATTGATAAATCAAGACTATCCATTTCCGAGTAATTGAAACCAAGATTTATATAACTTCCAATAAAATTTTCATCAATCGTAATTATATTTTTATAGCATTCTATACTTTTATCTCTCTTTCCTAATTCAGCATAAACATTTGCAGCATTGTTAAGTGCTGCGATATCCTGCGGATTAAACTCCAGAACTTTTTCGAAGTCTTTGATTGCTTCTAAAAAATCTCTATTCCTATATTTTGCTGAGCCTCTGTTCGCAATATAAGAGTATTTAGCTGTATCATTTTCTGCATACTTGATTGCCAAGTCATACATTATTATTGCAGAATCAATTATATTAACAGCTAAATAGCAACTACCTGCCCGATTATATGGTTCTGCTCTTTTATTGTTAATATTTATAGCTTGATTTATTGATTTTAAAGCTTCACGTGAGCCATATAATTTAATTTGAATTTCAGACTTTGTTAAATAATACCATTGATTTGTATCATTTAAAGCAATAGCTTTTTCAATTAACACTAAAGCATATTGATAGTCTTTCTGTGCAATTTTTTCTTTAGCCATATCCCTAAATTCACTTGCTCTTTGACCATAGCTTAGAGAAGATATAATTAAAAAAAAGACAATTATTTTTTTCATAAATACTTGATTTTAGTAATAATAATATACTTGATTTTCATGATTTTAAAAACTGGATTTATTGATTTTTATTGGCATTAGTTTTCAATTTTATGCCCGTTCTTAATTTCTATAACATGCTTTCTCCTGAGTTGTTTATTTGTGAAGTCACGGTCATATAATTCTTTGTCCTTCATTAACTCAATTTGAGCAGCGTAATAAACAGTACAGATTTCATCGCAGTCACCAATAGTTGCACCCCAATCGCCTTCTCTATTTACACATGATGTAATTACAATTGAAATTAATAGAAAACTACAATATGTCCGGAAATTTGAATTCTTCATATTAATTTCGCTTATCGTTTTTAATAAACTGCCTTTTTCCTTGTTCGCCCATTGGCAAAATGATTTTTATTTATTGCACTCAGTTTTTTCTTTTAAATACAGAGTGAAGTATTTCCTATAATCTCTGTATATACGTCCCATATATCCATCTAAGCTACCGATACTCAGAAAATCGGCTGAATACTTTTCTGGATCATGAATAGCTTTCATAAATAGATATTCCATTCTGAAAATTGGATAATCATTGGATCTTTCAGGATCTGACTTAATATCTACTAGTTCTTTTTCTATTTTTTGTAATTGAGAAATTGATATTTCATTCACTGGGAATGCAAACGTACTATCAATATGAATTGCTCCATTTCTTTCTAATAAGTGAATAGAAATCATAGGAACTCGTACAGAATTCTCAAATGTGTATAGAGAAAACCAAGATGTTTTGAAAATTTCTATTGAGTTTGAGTGCAGTTTGACTGAATCCGTGTAATATTCTCCATCTGAAAATATATCAGAACTATCCTGACATGAGAATATTATAAATCCAACTCCAATAAATGTAGAATCTAACCTAAGAACTCCTGTTTGGATTCCACTATGATCATATGAATATCCGCAAATCGCAACTTCTGTCATGCCAATTTTATGAAGTGCAATTGGCTTATTATCCGATGATGAGAATATATCATCGATACAATGACACTCGTTATTTACTTGAGAAAATGCTGCGTAGAATACAATAAGTATTGAAGCAAATGTTAAAATAGTTTTTTTCATCGGTCAATTGTGGCTAATGTTCTTAATAAAATGCGTTTTACCATGTCTGCCCAATGGCGAAATGATTTTTTTATCACCTTTTATTTTTATCCTGGTGTTCCTGTATTTAGAACTTTCCAAAGTAATTCATCTTTAAATGTTATTGTATCTTTTGTTTCAATATCAATAAAAGTTAATTCTTCAATTCTAATAGTCATTTTAGGCATCTCATTACCGTAGTAATCTGTCGGATCTGTTTTGCCAATTACTATCTTTCCGTAACACTTTTGAATACGACTTATTGGTTCCGGAATCTTTTTGCCATTTAATTCTGATATTTTTATATCTGTACAAATATTCATTAAACTAGCATCTCCTTTTTTGAAAACCAGTAATTCAACTGTCATTTCTGATTCTGTACTATCAATTTCAATTTCGATACATTCTCCGTAGTCAACCTTTATATCTGAATTAATTCTAATAACATATTGATCACTTACTACTTTGTAGTAGCCTCCTGAACATCCGATAACTGTTTGCTCGAAATTTGTGTCTGGTTTAGGAAAGCAATTATCAAAGCTATTACCAACTACCAGTTCAGGTATTGAATCCATACTTTGTTCAATTGTCTTTTCAGTCTTATTTGATGAACAACTTAAAACAAATACTATAATTGATATAAATAATAATATTTTCATTTTATTGGTGATAACGTTCTTATTAAAATGCGTTTTTAATGATTTTTATTTTTTATTAGGGGCTGTTTTTAATTGTCTCTTTAAAACTTGTATTTTATTCTTTTATACTTAAACCGTTTTTCTTTATTTATATTTCCATTTATATCAAATGATTTTACAGTACATTTTGAACCAGTAATATCACAATTAGTTTCCACAACTAGTTTTCCATCTTCATTATACATTTTTTCCAGCACTCTAACTCCATTAACATTTTTTGATTCAAATCTTATAGAACCACTTGGATAATATATATAATAAACGCCATCGTCTTTTTCATTTAACTTCATTTCGTAATGTGTATAGTACAATATACCTTTTCTATACGAATGCGTAATTACAATTTTGTCAGGTGTGTAAAAATATTCTTTTGTTTCTATAAGAATTCCAGATTTACTGTAATGATTTACTTTAAAACAGGTGTCATTACAATAAAAATATTCAAATTGAATTTGCCATTTATTTTTGTATCTTTTTTCTTTTATATAGTATTTATTATTGCAATCAGACTCCTTAGCCAACCAAAGATATAGACCTTTCGCATTTTCTATAGTGTTATCAGGGTTACGATATTTTACTTGTTCAATATTAAGTGTATTACATCGTGGCTTATCATTTCGAACTTCTTTTAACAATTGAATTTTCTCATCTTCCAAACTATCACTTTTCATATTCAAAATGTGTACAACGCCATTAATATTTAGTGTCAAGCGGTATGAGATAATTCTATTTTCTTGAGAGCCACTAATACGAATAATTGGGTCTTTAATAATGTCATATACAGAAACTCTTAAACTGTCTTGCAAGATATTTGAGATGCTTACCTTGGCAGTCTGTCCGAACAAAAATGTCGGCAAGAAAAATGCCCAGATTATAATGTAATGTGTTTTCAATGTTTGATTTGTTTTGTCTTTATAACCCCTAACGGTTTTAATAAAAAGCGTTTTAATGATTTTTATTTTTTTGTTAGGCTTTGTTATTTATAATTAATTTTCAATTTTCATTAGCTGCTTAAATTCATCAATTCTATCACCTAACTTTTCTTTATTTAGTACTACTCCATATAATTTAAAATCAGCGACTAATTCTGGTAAAAACAAAGAAGGTATCTGAATCAATTTTTCATATTCAATTTCTGATTCTGCCCATAAACTACCCAAAGATCCTGCAGCTTCTTCTCGTAAATCGTCGCCCTCAGAATTGTCAATAATAATAGTGTAAAGAGTCTGCTTAGCTTCTATACTGTTACAATACATCAGGCTCTCAGCAGCGGCCAATCTGTCAAGTTCGGATTCTTGCTTATTCATCAATAAATCCATACAATATTTAAAATCCAGATTTTTCATTTTAGTTCAACTTCTAACTAACCCCCAGTCAATGATCGATATTTTTGCTATATCCACAATTGTGGTTTTTTCTAATTCGCTATAAACAGAAAACGCAAAAATCTATTTAAAGTCCATAGCAAAAATCTAAGAAGGATTTAGCCTTTCGGGTTTTTTAGTCGGGTTCAACATCTGCTTCGAAAAATTAATGTGTGCTGTTTAAACTTTTTTTATTATTAGGCGTTCTTATTTTTATCTTCCTTTTTCGATTTTATATCCAATCCTTGGTCTTTCTTTACTAAGTTTATCTTGTTGCATTAATCCTCTTAATGCTTCAAAAATCAATTTAAATTGGGTGTCATATTTTGATTCTAATTCCAATATTTTTCTTTCCAGATCTTTATGAGTCGATAGAATTTCTCTTAGTTTCACGAATGCTCTAACTATTAAAACACTGATTTCAATTGCAGTTGATGTATTTATCACGTTTGCCAACATTATAGTTCCGTGTTCTGTAAATGCATATGGATTAGTTCTGGAAAATTTAAGTTTTTAAAGGTGGTCGCAATTTGCGATAACCTCTTGCTTCTCCTGAGTTGTCAATTGAAACATAAAGTCATCAGGGAAACGGTTCTTATTACGTTTTACTTGTTCATTTAGCCTACTAGTCTTTACTCCATAAATCTCTGCTAAATCACTATCGAGCATTACTTTATGTCCACGGATGATTATAATTGCTCTGTCAATTTTCTCATTTGGTATTACACTTTTATTCTTCATATTCTAAAGCTTGTCGCAAATTGCGATATCCTTGGTAAATTTAATTTATTTTTAAAATGATCAAATGCTTTACGTTCTTAATAAAAAGCGTTTTAATGATTTTTATTTTATTGTATGTTGTTTTTATCTAATAATGAGTTTTAATGGCTCTATATATCTTGGTGAATGGAAATCTCCATAATTTAAGATATAAGAAGGGATATAATACTCCAATCCACGTATATAAATATTTATTTCATCACCTGAATTTAATTGAGTAAATTTACTTCTAATTCTTTCATTCAGAACCCAGCCATCATTATATTCTTGTATTGTATCTCCATTACTTATTAGTTCGATTTTCATAGTCCTTAAACTAAATAAACATTTCAAAAAGCAATCTGGGTAAATAAGATTTACTCTATCATCAGTTATTAGTTCTTTTTTTTCTATATACCCAGATTTACAATTTCCGTACAACAATCTAATATCTGGGGTAGGTAATACTCTAAAAATCATGCTATCAACAATAAATTCATCAGAATCGATTAATTTGACTATATAGATTACTGCTTTGTCTGTACCACTCTTTGGAAAAACAAAATACAAAGAATCAAACTGGCATTGTGATGCAAAGCTTGCAGTATTAGAAGATAACTTATAGTCATCAGGAAGGTTAATTAACAAGACATTATGCCTTCCATGAAACATTATATTTAAAGTTGAATCCTGTAAACTTAAATTATAAATTTTAAATTGAGGTCGAATTTGCCCAAATAATGATTGAGTTAAAAGAAGTGTTATTAAATAAACTAACTTAATTTTCATTGTCTTAAATTACATACAACGTCTAACTAACCCCTAGTCAATGACCGATATTTTGCCAATATCCACAATTGTGGTTTTTTCTAATTCGCTCATTATCGGTGCATATTATTTTATATAATAAATTTTATTTTTCAAATTTATTTAAAATATTGCAAACAACAAAATTTAACAATGATATTTTATATAGGATTTAAAAAAGGGTATTCGGAATATTAATTTTTAATGAAGTAGCATTTCCCTTAACATATTCAAAGCAGTAAGTCCTGTTCTGATAATATTTCTTTCGCGATGTTCTCCGAAAAGAAATTTTTTGGCTTTAACTTTATCTTTTGATGCAACCGCAATCCAAATTGTTCCAACAGGTTTTTCTAGTGTTCCGCCATCGGGTCCTGCAATTCCTGATACAGCTATTGAATAATCGGTATTGAATTTCTTTAAAACACCCACAGCCATTTCTTTTACAACTATCTCGCTAACAGCACCAAAATCTATTAAAGATTGTGTTTTAACATCCAGGAATTTTTCTTTTATCTCATTTGAATATGCCACAACAGAGCCTTTAAAATAATTTGAACTACCCGAAACGGAAGTAATTTTATGAGCAATATAGCCCCCTGTACAACTTTCGGCTGTGGACAGTGTTGCATTTTTTGCTTTTAATAATTTGCCGATAACTTCTTCCAGTGTTTCATTATCATAGCCAAAAATAAAGCCGGGAATAATTTTGTTTAGCTCTAAAACTTTTTCATTAATTTGGCGAGTTAATTTTTCTTTATCATCCCCTTTTGCAGTTAGCCTGAGTCTTACTAAAGCGGGAGAAGGCAAATAAGCGAGAGTCATATTTTCAGCCAAACTATTTTCCCAGTCTTTAATCAAATTTGCAATGAAAGACTCACCACCACCATGAGTTAAGATTGTTTTATGAACAATTTTGTTTTGGTCGTTTCTTTTCAATAATTCAGGGATGATAGTTTCACTTATCATATGTTTCATTTCGTAAGGAACTCCCGGTAGAAAATAAAAAGTTCTATTGTCTTTTTCGAATATCATTCCTGAAGCAGTGCCATCATCATTATAAATTGGAGTGCAGCTTTCGGGTAATTCAGCTTGTTTTTTACTTACTTCAGTTAATTTATAAGCTCTTTTACCAAAGAGTTTCTCAATATTTTCAAATGCTTTTTTGTTAAAAACTAATTTTGTATTAAAATATTTACAAATTACGGGTTTTGTAATATCGTCGCTTGTGGGACCCAAACCTCCGGTGACAATAACAATATTGGCTGTTTCAGAAACATTATCTAAAACATGAAATATTTCGTTTTCCGAATCGGCGATAGCTATAATTCTGTTTACCTCAACACCGGCAAGATTTAATTGTTGAGCAATCCATGAGGCATTGGTATTTACAACCTGCCCAATCAGTAATTCATCCCCTATTGAAATTAATTCTGCTTTCATTATTTATTTGTCATTCGCTTCGCTGTCATTCAATTGTAATTCAGTTGTCATTCAGTTGTCATTAGGTTGTCATAGATTCTTCTGACTTCCGACTTCGGTCTTTCGACTTTTTTGTCATTAAGTGGTCATTTGCTTTGCGTCCTTAAGTGGTCATTAAGTTTAACCATATAACCATTTAACAATTTAATCCTGATAGAATTGTTTCACTGCGTTTCACATTCCACAGGGTAAACAATCTAACAATTACATCATTATCGCATTACATCATTATCGCATTACATCATTATCGCATTACATCATTATCGCATTCCATCATTATCGCATTCCATCATTATATCATTACATCCTTACATCATTAAATCATTAGAACGAAATCATCGATGTTTCACCAATCTCTTTTGGCACGATTGACATAACAGGAATGGTTGATTTTCTAAGAATCTCACGGGCATTTGAACCAATAAAATATTCCATCAATTCATTTTCCTGCTGTGTCATAATCATTATTAAATCAGCATTTCTATTTTCAACATAATTCACAATAATATCAGAAATTTTATCTTTTCCTTTTAATCCGTGAAGAATTTCTGCCGTAACCTGAACACCACTTTTTTTAATGTAATTTTCAACCTGTAATAATTGAGTTTTGAGTTGTTTAACAATTGTTGATTCACTTGTTAACAAAACAACTACCAGTTTAATTACCGAGTTGTAATTTTTAGCAAACTCTACTGCTTTAGTAACTTTTTGCCGTGTATCTTTTGATATATCAAGAGGTAGTACAATCTTTTTTATTGAGTGTCTTACTCGACTTCCATCAATACAGTTTACAGTGAGAACCGGGCATTTAGCTTTACTGACAACCCTGGAAGAATTTGTGCCAAGTATCATTTTTTCATGATTGACTTCCGTGCTGCTATTTGCCATAACAATGTATTTTGCATCAATAGTATCAGCTATTTCAAGGATTTTGGAATAGGTTCTTCCTTTTGCAATCATAGTATGAATTACAATGCCTGATTTCTTGCTTTTTTCATCAGCAATCTCCTGAAGTTTTTCTTTTTGCTTTTTTTCATATTCTTCTTTATACTTAGTGTTTTGGTCTTCAGAAAACAATGATGTGAAGAAATTAAACCCTGAATCCTGGATAACATGTAATAAAGTTATTTCAAGGTCGATAAGTTTTGCAAGTATAAATGATTGTTCAAGAGCAGATATAGATTTACCTGAGAAATCAATCGGTACCAAAATATTATTAGTATGTCTTTTCATCCTAAATTAATTTAATTCGTTATTTATTATACGGATGAAACACACATGTATTTTATTGCAAATTGCTATTGTATTTAATATTGTGTGTTTCATTTTCGTAATTTTGTAATTAATTGAGTGCAAAATTATACTTTAATAATAATTATACAATGTTAAATTTTGTTATTTAGTTGAAAACTAAAAAAATGACACAGGCTTAACAAATTATTTACTTGAAATTAATCTCATAATATGAAGAAAATTAAAGAATCGGAATTAATTATAAATCCTGATAATAGCATTTATCATTTAAAACTAAAGCCGGAAGATATTGCCAGGGATATTATAGTGGTTGGTGACCATCAAAGAGTTGAAGTTATTTCAAATTATTTTGATAAAATCGAATTTAAAAATTTCAATCGTGAATTTGTAACTCACACCGGATATTTAAACAATAAAAGAATATCAGTTATTGGAACCGGAATTGGAACCGACAATATGGATATAGTTTTAAACGAACTTGATGCTATTGCAAACATCGACCTTGAAAATCGTGTTATTAAAGAAAAACATACATCATTAAATATTATCAGGTTAGGTACATCGGGAGCTATTCAAAAAGAAATTCCGATTGATTCAATTGCAATGTCGTCATATGGTTTAGGTTTCGATGGTTTACTAAATTTCTATGGTGATAAAAACAAGGTTGATGAAGTAAATATAACAGAGGCTTTTATTAAGCAAACTGATTGGGGACTTGAACTTCCGAAGCCTTATGTTGTTAAAGCATCAGAAGTTCTTGAAAAAGAACTGGGAGCCGGTTTAATTAAAGGAATTACTGCAACTGCCCCCGGCTTTTATGGACCCCAGGGAAGAGTTCTACGACTTAAACTTGCCTATCCCGAGTTAAATGAAAAAATTGAAAGTTTCTATTTTCAAAATAAAAGAATTATTAATTTTGAGATGGAAACATCAGCTCTTTATGGTTTAGGTAAAATGTTGGGACATAATACTCTTACAATTTGTGCTATTATTGCAAATCGTGTAAATCAGGAATATTCGAAAGATTATAAAAAAACTGTTAAAAAAATGATTGAATTGGTTTTAGAACGTTTAACAAAAAATGTCTGACGAAAAGGAAAATATTGAATTAAAATCATTGGTAAGTTTAATTGACGAACCTGATGATTTAATTTATGAACAAATCAGGGAGAAGTTAATCACATATGGGATTGATGCCGTTCCTTTTTTAGAGGAAGCCTGGGAAAAAACTTTTGACAATTTTACACAAAAAAGAATTGAATCTTTAATCCACAATCTACAATTCGATAATGTTTTATTTAAATTAAGAAATTGGTATCTACTTGGCGGAAAGGATTTATTAAGTGGCTTTATTATTATTACTAAATATCAATATCCTGACCTTGATGAAGAAAAAATCATTAAACAAATTGGTAAAATAACCCAGGATGTTTGGCTTGAGCTAAATGATAATCTTACTGCACTCGAAAAAGTCAAAATCATTAATCATGTGTTTTATAATATTCATGGTTTTAAAGGTAATAAGCAAAATTTTCATGCTCCGCAAAATTCTTATATAAACAATCTTTTGGAAACAAAAAAAGGCAATCCGCTTTCGTTAAGCATTATATATTCGATTATAGCCCAAAGTCTTAAAGTCCCGATTTATGGAGTGAATCTACCTGAGCATTTTATACTTTCTTATACAAATGAACTTATTTCTGATTTCACAAAAACTAAAGATTCGGATGTTTTGTTTTATATTAACGCATTCAATAAAGGAACCATATTTTCGATAAATGAGCTGCAATTGTTTTTAAAACAACTGAAACTAAAACCGAATGCGATGTATTTCACGCCTTGTGATAATATTCAAATCATAAAGCGTTTGATTTACAATTTAACAACTGCTTACGAGAAATTGGGTTATCCTGATAAAATTGGTGAATTGGAGAGGTTGTTGGGGGTTTTGGAATGAAATTATAGCTTCCAAATAAAATAATTTTGAAAAATATAATGTGCAATTAATATTTCACCCCTAACGGGGTTTTTATTCCAACGGTTATTCATTTTTCTACAAATATTGAATCCCTACGGGATTCTTATTTTAACTCCATTAGGAGTTTAATATTTGTAGAACAATGCAATAAGCACATATTTTAAAGCTCCGTAGGAGCGATATATTATTTCCTTTATGTAAATATTTCCCTGAATAGCCTGAACAAAATAATGCACGGTTAATATATCACCCCTAACGGGGTTTTTATTCAAACGGTTATTCTTTTTTCTACAAATATTGCATCCCTACGGGATTCTTATTTTAACTCCGTTAGGAGTTTAATATTTGTAGAACAATGTAACAATCACAATTTTAAGCTCCGTAGGAGCGAAATATTATTTCCTTTATGAAAATATTTCCCTGAATAGCATGAATAAAATAATGCACGGTTAATATATCACCCCTAACGGGGTTTTTATTCACCTGTTTTGTGCGCCACATGAACGCTCTAAAATATCATGACTGAATATCAGTGATTTATATTTTAGAATAGTGCGATTTGGGTCATGCGGACTATATTTGCAGCATGTTTATACGTAAAAATAGAAATAGAAGTGGCTCAGTTAGCATTCACATCACAAACAAGATTGGACGTTCAAACAAAGTCATAAAGACAATCGGAACTGCAAAAACCAAACGTGAAGAAGAGCTATTAATTTTACTTGCAAAGACAGAAATAATGCAGCTTCAGGGTTTACAAAGTATGTTTGTTGAACACGATGATTTGGTTGTTGACAACTTTGTGGATGGTATCGCAAATGACCATTTACAGATAGTAGGAAGCGAATTAATTTTAGGAGAAATTTACAAAAAAATTGGTTTTCCGGATAGTGGGTCATGCGATTATTTTAAAAATCTGGTACTATGTCGTTTAGTATATCCTGGGAGCAAATTAAAAACCGTTAAATACTTTAAACAACATTTAAATGTTGATGTTAGCGTATATTCCATTTATCGCTTTATGGATGAATTGGAATCTAGTCTAAAGTATATTATTGAAGATATTACTTTTAAACATACTAAGAAGATTTTACGAGACAAGATTAGTGTTGTTTTTTATGATATGACTACATTATATTTTGAAGCTTCAGAAGATGATGATTATAGAATTTCGGGGTATTCAAAAGATGGCAAGCATCAACAACCTCAAATCATGATTGGGTTATTGATTACCACTCAGGGCTATCCTATCGGTTATCAAATATTTGAAGGAAATACTTCTGAGACAAAAACATTAATACCTGTTCTGGAATATTTTCAAAAGAGATTTAGCTTAGACAAACCTATCGTAATTGCTGATGCAGCACTTTTATCGCAAAGGAATATTGATGCACTCAGGGCTGAAAACTACGAATATATCCTAGGAGGAAGATTGAAAAATGAAACAGATGCTATAAAAAGCAAAGTATTAAGCCTGAGAGTTGAAGAAGGGACACCCCGTGAAATAACTTATCCAAATGGTAGATTGATAATTACCTATTCTTCAAAAAGGGCTCATAATGATAAAAAGAATAGGGAGAAAGGATTAAAAAGGCTTGAGAAGAGAGTAAAAAGTGGCAAGCTTTCTAAAAAACATATTAATAATCGAGGCTACAATAAATATTTAAAACTTACAGGAGATGTTAGCATCAGCATTGATTATGAAAAATATGCAGCGGACGGGGTATGGGATGGATTGAAAGGATATGTAACTAACACAAAACTGAGTAAAAATAAAGTCATTGAGAACTATAAACAATTATGGCATGTTGAAAAAGCTTTTCGAATATCAAAAACCGACCTTAGAATCAGACCTGTTTACCATAGATTAAAAAGAAGAATAGAAGCACATATTTGCATTTGTTTCTCAGCTTATGCCATTTATAAGGAACTGGAAAGGCTCCTTAAACAAAACAATATCAATTTATCTCCAGAGAAGGCAATTGATGAAATAAAAGAAATAAGGCAGTTAAGGTACATATTGCCTAAATCAAGGACTGTCAAAACCAAGTTACTTAGACCTACAACAATCCAGTCTGAACTTCTGAAAATGAAAATCTGAAATGTGGGTCATGCATTGCACAAAACAGGAGAAGACCGAAGTCAGAAGTCAGAAGTCTGGTGATAGATGTTCGGTATTCAGTAAGTAAATTCTGAGAGTTTGAGTTTTGAGAAGTGAAAAATGAGTATTGAGGAAACCAGCAACGAGAAATCCATACGGACGAAGCAAGCTTCGCAAGAAACGAGCAGCGAGTAATAAACTTTAAGAATTATTTTTTTGTAATCAATTCTGTTTTGCAATCATAGTTTACCCAATACTTTCCCTTTGGAAATGAAGAAAAATCAATATATCTATCCTTGCCCTTTTTAATTAATTTCCCCTCTTCGTCATAAATTTCATACTCTGTTTCTTCAGAAAAAACAAGCTCATCGTGCACTTTAGTTTTTTCCATTGTAACTTCATTTATTCGGTTATCTCTGAAATGAGTTTGTTTCGAATAAATAATTTCACCTCTTTTGTTTATCTTTTTTACTCTGAAAGTATTTTGTCCTGAATGAGGTACGATTTCTTTTGAATACAAATTTAATTTTATTGTATCCATCACATCAACTTCGCCCAGATCGTACCATTTATTCCATTTGTATTGTTGAACATAAAAAGGTTCGTCCCCCGGTTTACCTCTTATCCTAAATATAAGATTGTCATCTTTTACTTTTATAGTAGTGAATTTGAAAAAGTCGGGAGGTTCAAGGTCTTCGGGATTAACGATTTTTGGAGTACAGCTTTTAGAATATTTAATCTTTATTACTACTTTATCACCCACTTTTATATCCAAAAGCGAAAAGTCAATCTCAAATGAATTGGACTTAATTTCATCTTTTGAAACTATATTATTAACCTTAACTTCTTCAACACAAAATTCATCACCCACCGAAGGATTAATAACATAAAGATTATATCCATAGTAATTGCCACGGATTACCATTTCTTTGGCAATTATTCCATTAAATGCAAATATTGATAATAATGTGACTAAAACTAAGAATCGTCTCATTTAGAATTAAAGCTTAATTATTTTTTTTGTTAAAATCCCTTCGTCAATATTTAATCTTAGAAAATAAACTCCTGATTCAAATTCTGACAAATCAATTTCTAATCTTCCAAAATTAAACTTATTGACAGGAATATTGTGGGTAGAGCCTAAGGAATTTATCAACTCAATTTTGTTAATTTCAAATTTACCGGATTCAATATAGATTTTATTTGTCGTTGGATTCGGCAAAACAGAGATATCAGGAATCAATTTTATTTCCTTCACGCCAATAATCAAAGTATCTAGCTTGGAAACAATCCAATTATCAGGGTCAAATATTATCATATCTGGTGTAAATCCCAGATTAATCAAAAAATTTTGTCCTGAAAATGTATTATCGAAAATAATGCTTGTGTCGTTCAAACTGTTTTTAAACTGAATTGGAACGGGCATTTCAAAAAAGCTTACTGATGAATGAGATTGAGTTTGATTAATTGTAACATCCATAATACCACCGGATAAATAATCAATATTTATTTGGTAAATTGGATAACCTTCATTGTATAACCAATCATCAAAAAACTCAGTTAAATTTTTATTGCTGCTAGCTTCCAGATGGCTCTTTAAATCTTTTGTTTCAGCAATTCCAAAAGCAAGATTTTGGTCGTTTAAATAATTCCTTATTCCACTAAAAAAAGCTGAATCTCCAATAGTCCATCTTAACATATGCAATACCATTGCACCTTTACTGTAAGATAGCCTCCCACTAAAAACTCTCCAGACAGATGTTGTGTCATACACATAAACAGAACCATCAGGATAACTTGTAACATGGTCAATTTTGCCTTGTTTCCAAATGTCCCAATAACCAAAAGTTGTATCTAAATTTTCGTAGCATAATCCGGTTAAATAAGTTGCGAATCCTTCATTTAGCCATATGTCATGCCAGTTGGCACAAGTAATATAATCGCCAAACCATTGATGAGCAAGCTCATGAACCACTAATTCATAACTAAAACCACCCATAAAACTCATTGTTTGATGTTCCATTCCACCACCCCAGCCAAATTGTGCGTGTCCATATTTTTCCTTATGAAAAGGATATAAGCCAAATAACTGATTATAAAGCTGAAATGGTTTTATTAAACCGGATGTTTGTGATTGTGCAGAGCTAAGATTTTCAGGAAAAACATAGTTTAATATTTCAATAGAGTCGTTTGTTGTTGGTACATAATCGGAATAAACTGAATAATTAGTAACGGCAACAGCAATTAAATATGTAGCAATAGGATATCGGTGTTTCCAATGATAAATTTTATCACTTCCTACAGTAATTTCATTTACAAGTAATCCATTTGAAGCTGCACGATAAGCATTAGGCGTTTTTACAATCACATCAATTGAATCGATTTTGTCAGAAAGGTCGTTTTTGCATGGCCACCATTCTTTTGTTCCGTAAGGCTGCGAGAGTGTCCAAATAATAGGTGTACTTCCATGAGTGTCTTTAATGAAAGCACCAAATCCACTTCCGGCTCCGGGAACACCTTTATAATATATTGTCAACGAATCTAAAACTCCTGAGCCTAAACTTGTTCCTAAATTAATTGTAACAACATCAAAAGTATCGTGTGTAAAGGTCAGATTATTATGATGATAAATAATTGAATCCACATCCATTTCATAAACTAATTCAAATTCAATTTGATTAACATTTGCATGAAGAGTTTTAAAATAAGATGTTACGGAACCTTTTATATAAAGGACAGCCGGGTCGATTTCCCAATAAAATCTATGATATTTTAAATCATAATTTTCTCCAACAAAAGTCTTTGAACCCTTATATCGGGCTGAATGATTTATTGCATCAGTATTTGAAATTTCATTAATAAAGTTTTTATCCGGTGCGCTGATTTGTGCATTTACAACATTAGCTATTATAACAAATACTAATGTTATAAATAATGATTTTGAATAAGTCATGATTAATGAATATTAAAGTTGAAAATGCAATAAGTTAAGTTAATCTGTAAAAAATGCTATTTAACATTTTATGATAAGTTTAAACTTCTCATAGAATGGGCAACACAATCTAAAAAGAACTATTTGTTTATAATAATTCTGGTAGTATTTATAAAAGACTCATTATATGTTCTAAGCATATATACACCTTGGTTTAGCATATTCAAATCAAGTGTAGTTTGAGAATATTCAAATGGGTTATCAAAGGATTTTGATAAAACAATTTGACCATTAATATTTAATACTTCAATAATTATGTTTTGCAAATCAGAATTTTGTATTTCTATATTTATTAATCCATTACTAGGATTAGGAAAAACATGCACATAATTATTTTCATTTTCAATTGAATTTATTGAAGTGTTATTATAATGTAACATTCCTGATTTTGAATGACATCCATTACTGTTATAAATTTCACAATAATAAATTCCCGGGCTTGTTGCAATATATGTTTGCGAAGTAGCACCAGGAATAATGTTATTGTAAGAATACCACTTATACGTAAAACCTGCCGGTGCTGTAAATAAAGAGTCAAGAATAGTAACCATAGGAGCAGCTGGTAAAGGATTTATATCAACTATTATAGAGTCATATTGAAAACACTGGTTAGTATCAATTACTTCAACCCTGAAAATTGTAGTTGTATCGGGGAATCCCATAGGATTATGGATTAATGAGTTGGTTATTAAATTTGTAGGAGACCATGTGTAGGTAGCATAAGGAGGTGCCATAAGTTGTATACTGTCGCCTTCACAAATTGCTGTATCATTACCAAGCTCAAGAACATCCATAGGAATATTTATTATAGTGTATAAAGTATCGAAAACAAAACTGCTGCTATCGGTTACAGCAACATGATAAGTTCCCGGAGCTAATCCAGTAAAAGTTTTGCTTGCCTGATATGTCATTCCATTATTAATTGAATAATATAAAGGAGAATTTAATCCACCTGCATTAATTACAATTTTCCCATTTGCTGTTTGATTGCAAGTGTTATGTTTTACAACAACACTATTTATCGCAAGAGATTCTAATTTTGAAACCCCTCCTGCGGTTGCAAACCAAATATTGCCCTGACTATCAACAGTAATTCCTTTCACATTATTATTAACCAAACCCTGGACAGTATTATAAGTTGTAAAAGTTGTACCGTTATATTTGCTTGCACCATAGTTATTAGTACCAAACCAAACATTAAGTGAAGTGGCAGCTATTGATTTAACTTCATTGTTTGCCAAACCATTGGAAGTGGTATAATAATGCCATGTGCCATCATACATATTAACTCCACCGCCAATTCCAAAGCCCGGTTGTGAACCAAACCATACTTTCCCACTACTGTCAGTAGCAGCAGAAATAGCAACATAAGAGTTTGGTCCCAAGCCATTGCTCGAATTGTAAGCAGTCCATGCACTGCCTGTATATCTGCTAATACCATCAGATGTAGCAAACCACATATTTCCCTGTAGGTCACAGGTCATTCCACTAACAAAATCATGTGCAAGTCCATTACTTGTAGTAGCTTTTTTGAAAGTAGTCCATGAACTGCCACTATTATTTCGGCTTACTCCTCCCATCTGTGTTCCAACCCATACTTTACCATTGGCGTCAAGTGCAAGTGATTTTATAATATTTGCTCCTATTCCATTACTTGTAGTATAGGTAGTCCATGTGCTGCCTGTAAATTTTGTTACACCATTTTCGGTTGCAAACCAAATATTATTTTGATTATCCTGAAGTATCGCATTTACTATATTGGAGCCGAGACCTTGACTTGTAGTATAAGTTGTCCAAGTGGTTCCTGTGAATTTGCTTACACCACTTCCATTAGTGCCGAACCATAAATTTCCCTGATTGTCTGCCATAACAGACAATACATCATTTTTTGCTAAACCATCAGCAGTTGTATAATTAGTCCATTGAGCATGTAAAGCTGAAAATGAGAATAACATCGAAATAAAAATAATTGATAGAAAGTAATTTGATTTTTTCATGTTTTTGAATTTATTAAAATGAATCTTTTTATATTAGGATGCAAAATTAGTGGAAAAAATTTAGTATAGGAACATTATTTTTTGTTTATACACATTTTATTTTATCAGATTAAACTCAATTTTTTTTCTAATCTTTGTATTTATTAATAATACGATTTAAGAAATCTTATCGTTTGTCATAAAAAAATCATTTTGAAACTCATAAATAAAATATTATTGCTGTTTTGTTTTGCTATTTTAGCTGGCTGTGCAAATATTGTTGCTCCACAGGGTGGACCAATAGATACTACCCCTCCTCAATTTATTAAAAGTACTCCTCCTAATCACTCAACTAATTTTAAAGAAGAAAAAGTCAGGATTTATTTTGACGAATTTGTTGCACTTAAAGATGCAATGAGCCAAATAGTGATTTCGCCACAAATTGAAAACACACCTGAATTCAGATTAAAGGGAAAGTCTTTAATTATAGAATTTAAAGATAAATTTAAAGACAGTACTACTTATAATATTTTCTTTGGCAATTCCATTGTTAATATTACTGAGAGCAAACCAATGGTAAATTTTCAATATGTGTTTTCAACGGGCGATTATGTTGATTCACTTGTCATAAAAGGAAACGTTAAAAATTCTTATGATTTAAAAGCTGAAGAAGATGTTATTGTAATGTTATATAAGGAAACCGGCGATTCTGTTCCCTATCAACAAAAACCATTTTATATTTCTAAAACTGATAAGTCGGGTAATTTCCAGTTGAATAATCTTGCTGACGGAAAGTATAAATTATTTGCTTTGAAAGATGCAAACAGTAATTATTTATACGACTTGCCAAATGAGCAAATTGCTTTTATTGATAGCTTGGTTGTACCCTACATTATTTATTCCCAAGCTATTGATAGTGTTTCGGCTGACACAGTAATGTTTGATAGTAGTTTGGTCAAAACTCCAGTTGCCGATAGTTCATTAGTTGATTCTTTAGCTGCTGCAAAATTTCTTAATAAAAGCCTTAAACTATTCCTTTTTGAAGAGAAAGATTCTACGCAACAAATTATTTCAGCAAAAGCTCCTAAATTGGGCAGGCTATTATTTATCTTTAAATACCCCGTAAAAGATTTATCCATCAGACGGCTAAAAGAAGATTCACTGAAAGATTGGAAAATTGATGAATTCCTGACAAACAGAGATACTTTGATTTGTTGGTTAAAAAACCTTGAGCAAGATTCTTTATTTCTTGAAATTTCAGATAAGAAGATAGTGCTTGATACTGTTAAACTCGCATTAATCACAAAAGAAAAAGAACAAGGGAAAAAAGGGAAAAAGGAAGAATTAGTTGAATCCCTTCAAATAAACCCAAATGCTTCCAACAAAGGCAAGTTTGATTATTTTTCATCTTTAAATTTAAGCTTTTCTTTTCCTGTTGATAGTTTCGATTTCTCAAATATAATTCTCAGAGAAAAAACAGATACAGTTTTTGAAACCATAGCATTTGAAATAAAATTTGAAAATCAGGATGTCAAAAGGAAAATTCTAATTTCAAACAAATTCAAAGAAGCTTCATCTTATAATTTATTTATCCCATCCGGGGCTTTTACTGATATTCATGGATTGAAAAACGATACTTTGGATTTAAATTTCACAACTTCCGAAACAGGAGATTATGGGATTATTTTTCTTGATTTAAAACTTCCGGGGATAAATGAAAATTACATAATTCAGCTACTAACGGAAAACGATTTACTAATTAAACAAGTTCTGGCTAAATCAACTCAAAAACTGGAGTTTAACCATCTGAAACCCGGAAAATATAAGTTTAAAGCAATTCACGATACGAATAAAAATGGTCATTGGGACACAGGTGATTATATGAAAAAACTTCAAGCCGAAAGAGTTTTTTATGTTCCTGAAATAATTAAAGTACGTGCAAATTGGGATCAGGATATTGAATGGGATTTGCGTTAGATTTTTTTGATTTTTATCCAACAAGCTTTTACAAAATTAAGATTGCATAAAAAAACCGGCTGAATTCAGCCGGTTTTTTAATTTATTTTATTCTTCAGATGTTTCATCCGAAGGATTCTTTTTATCATATATTCCAAACAGTTTTTTCACTGTGAGACCTTGAACAATAATTGAGAATAACACAACTGAGTAAGTCATCGCTATAATAAGATCCAAAATATAATTATCAACTTGTCCCTCTGCCAAATCATATAAAGATAAAGCGAGGGCGACAGATATGCCACCTCTCAACCCACTCCATGTGAGCACCCTTACAGTGTATTTTGGAATTTTTTTGAAAATTCTTAAACCTGTTATTGGTATTCCGACTCCAAGAAAACGGGCAAGCAATACAACTCCAATTGCAATAGCTGCTGCAATAAAGAAATCTAACTCCCATGCAATAACAATAATTTGTAAACCAATTAATATGAAAAGTATTGCATTCATTGCCTCATCAATAAGATGCCAGAATTTATAAACATATTCTCCTGTAACATTTGCCAGTTCTTCACTTCTCCCCTCTCTACCGACAATTATACCCATTGTTACCATTGCCAAAGGACCTGAAATATGCAGCATCTCAGCTATTGATGCTCCACCTAACACCATTGATAAAGTTACTAATACCTCTATTTCTGTATATTTATTTTCAATAATATCAAGGAGTTTAAAACCTATGAACCCAAATACTACTCCAAGCAATATTCCTCCGAAAACTTCCTGGACGAATAGTAATAATGCATGACTAAAATGAAAAGTTTCAACTCCTGCCTGGGCAACATGAAGTATTGTCAAAAATATTACAACTCCAACACCATCATTAAATAATGATTCACCTGAAATTTGCATCTCTAAATTTTTAGAACATTTAGTTTTTTTCACCATAGCCAGCACAGAAATAGGGTCGGTGGGTGAAATTAAAGCTCCAAATAGCAGGCAATATATATAGGCAACATTAAGTCCTATTAGTGGTAGCAGAAAATACATCGCTGTTCCAACAATAAAAGTTGAAAGCAATGTGCCGACAGTAGCTAAAATTATTACAGGCCATTTTTCTTCCCCTAATTTCTTTAAGTCAACTTCTAAAGCACCTGCAAACAGAAGGAAACTCAGCATGACTTTGAACAGCACATCTGAAAATTTATACTCTGACATTATGGTATGAGCCAGTGAATTTAAGGTGCTGAAAACAACTTCACCTAACACAACAAACAATGAAAGGCATAAAGCCAGTATCATTAATCCTATTGTTGAAGGTAATTTCAAATACCGTACGTTGATTAATGTAAAGGCTGCCGCCATTACAATCAAAATAGTAATTAGATCTAATACGTCCATAGTCTTTTTTATTTGGTTAATAATTATTCTTGGGCTTTCAAATATATAAAAAATAAATTCAACTTTTTACATGAAATTCTCAATAAATTTTTAACACCTTGATTTTAATGCAGTTAAAACAACATATATGACTTTTATCATATTTTATTTTTTTATCAAAAAACTTTCATATTTTTGCTCCTTTATTAACCAAAAAAAATTAGAAGATATGTTTATTTTAATGGTAGTAATTTTTGTTCTTGGCTATACAGCAATAGCACTAGAACATCCACTAAAAGTTGATAAAGCTGTTCCTGCTCTCTTGATAGGAGTTTTAACATGGACAGTTTTTATTTTGGGTGGAGATAATATACTTGCAGTTTTTCAAGATTTTGCTGGCTATGCAAATGTGCACTGGACTGAATATCTGCACCATCATCCAAATGGGGACTTTGTTGACTATGTTGTTCATAATCAATTATTAGAACATCTTGGTGAAATTAGTGAAATTTTATTCTTCCTTTTGGGTGCAATGACAATAGTAGAAATTGTTGACCAGCATCAGGGATTTAAAATTATTACCGATAAAATTAAAACAACAAATAAAGTTAAGCTTCTTTGGATATTAAGTTTTATCACTTTCTTCATGTCAGCTGCTTTAGATAACTTAACTACTACAATCGTAATGGTTGCCCTGTTAAGAAAACTAATTGATAATAAAAATGACCGTTGGTTCTTTGCATCCATGATAATTCTGGCTGCAAATGCCGGAGGTGCATGGTCGCCAATTGGTGACGTTACAACCATTATGCTTTGGATTAAAGGACAAGTTACCACAATTCCAATCATAATTGATGTATTCTTGCCAAGTTTAGTTACTATGATAGTTCCTTTAGCGATTTTATCATTCACTATGAAAGGAACTGTTGAGAGACCTGTTATTGTTGAAGAAGATGATGAACCGCAGATTTCTAAACGTATAAGTATATGGATTCTTTGCCAGGGAGTTGCTTCATTATTATTTGTACCTGTTTTTAAAACAGTAACTCATCTTCCTCCATATTTAGGTATGCTGTTCGGACTTGGATTATTATGGCTTGTTACTGAAATAATTCACAAAACACGTCATAAAGAAACTGAATCAAAACTTACAGTTGTTGGTATTTTAACCAGAGTTGACGTTCCAACAGTTCTATTCTTCTTAGGAATTTTACTAGCTGTTTCAAGTTTACAATCTGCCGGTCATCTTACCTTATTAGCAGGTTGGCTTGATAGTGCCACTAATCAAAATATCTATATAATTGATTTAGCAATCGGACTACTTTCATCAATTGTTGATAATGTTCCTCTTGTGGCAGGAGCTATGGGTATGTATGACATTGCTCCTGCAGGAGCAGTTGGAAATGCTGCTATGTATGTTCAGGATGGACAATTCTGGCAATTCTTAGCTTATTGTGCCGGTACTGGTGGAAGTATTTTAATCATTGGCTCTGCTGCCGGTGTGGCCGCTATGGGAATGGAAAAGATAGACTTTATATGGTATATGAAAAAAATCAGTTTGCTAGCTTTAGTTGGATACTTTGCAGGTGCTGCAGTATATTGGTTAACATTTAACTTATTATAAAAAAAAGATTGTTTAAAAAAAGCGAGAATTAATTCTCGCTTTTTTTTTGTATATTAGTAGCTAATGGTAGTGTGATATTAGGTAGTAGGCAAGAATAAATAATTGAACACTATAACAATCGAACCAAATAACAATTTAACAAATATACCACACTGAGGTTCATCAATTGTGGCGTTAAAAGGAGTTTTATCAGTAGCCGTATTGTTTCCGTACAATGGATTGGGATTAAAACACTTTTGAATAAACATAACAACACTAACAAATATTCAATTGAAGTCTCCTTTAACACTTCAATAAATTAATTTCTACATTTAAATTTTGAGACGATTAATAAATATACTTTTGCATATTTTTAACTAAAAAAATATAAGCTATGTTTATTTTAATGGTCGTGATTTTTGTTCTTGGCTATACAGCGATAGCATTAGAACATCCTCTAAAAGTTGATAAAGCTGTTCCGGCTTTATTAATTGGAGTTTTAACCTGGACTGTTTTCATTCTTTCGGGAGAAAACATTCTTACAGTCTTTGAAAATTTCTCGGGAACGGTTAATGTGCAATGGACTACTTATTTGCATCATCACCCTGATGGAGATTTTATTGACTTTGTTTCTCACAATCAACTAATAGAGCATTTAGGCGATATTAGTGAAATACTATTTTTCCTTTTAGGTGCTATGACGATAGTTGAAATTGTTGATCAGCATCAAGGATTTAAGATTATTACTGATAAAATAAAAACGACTAATAAAGTTAAGCTTCTTTGGATTTTGAGTTTTATTACTTTCTTCATGTCAGCTGCTTTAGACAACCTGACTACTACAATCGTAATGGTTGCTCTGTTAAGAAAACTAATTGATGATAAAAAAGACCGTTGGTTTGTTGCAAGTATGATAATTCTTGCTGCTAATGCCGGTGGTGCCTGGTCTCCTATTGGTGATGTAACAACTATTATGTTATGGATAAAAGGTCAGATAACAACAATTCCTATTATAACCAATGTTTTTCTTCCAAGTTTGATTACAATGGTTATACCATTAACAATCTTATCCTTCACAATGAAAGGACATGATGTTAGCAGACCTGCTGACATCAATGATGAGGAAACTCCTCACATTTCACGACGTGTAAGTACATGGATATTGATTCAGGGAGTTGGTTCATTATTATTCGTTCCGGTTTTTAAAACTTTCACACATCTTCCACCTTATTTAGGTATGTTATTAGGTCTCGGATTACTATGGCTTGTTACAGAAGTTTTACATAAAACCCGCCATAAAGAAACTGAATCAAAACTTACTGTTGTGGGTATTTTAACACGAGTTGATGTTCCAACAATTTTATTCTTTTTAGGAATTTTATTGGCCGTTGCCAGTTTGCAATCTGCCGGTCATCTTACTTTACTAGCAGAATGGCTTGACAATGTAACTAATAAAAACGTTTATATTATTAACCTTGCAATTGGACTGCTTTCTTCAGTTGTTGATAATGTGCCACTTGTTGCAGGAGCTATGGGCATGTATCCAATTGAACAAATTGGTACTTATGCTCAAAATGGTCAGTTCTGGCAATTATTAGCATATTGTGCCGGTACTGGTGGAAGTATTTTAATCATTGGCTCTGCTGCCGGTGTTGCCGCTATGGGAATGGAAAAGATAGACTTTATATGGTATATGAAAAAAATCAGTTTGCTTGCATTAGTCGGATACCTTGCAGGTGCAGGAGTATATTGGTTGATGTTTCATTAATCCCTAAATATTTTCAAAGAAAAGCGAGGATTTATTCTCGCTTTTCTTTTTAGAACTTTAGTATGTTAGTAGTTAGCACTTTAGAATGTTAGTAGTTAGTACTTTAGAATGTTAGTATGTTAGAAATTAGAAAAGAAGTCTATAAAGATAGAACAATAGAACAATAGAACAATAGAACAATAGAACAATAGAACAATAGAACAATAGAACAATAGAACAATAGAACAATAGAACAATAGAACAATAGAACAATAGAACAATAGAACAATTTAACAATTTAACAATATAGCAATATAGCAATTTAACCATCCACAAATTTACTTTATCACAAGTTAACAATCAATCTTACCTCAGTGAAGATTTATTCTCACAACAATTTCTTTTTCATCTCTACAATAAGTATTTTTGTTTTTCGTATTTAGTTAATCATGAATCTCAGAAAAAATTTACATTACCGAAATTATTTACTAATTCTAGCCTTTATCCTTAGTGCCGGATTTTCAACCTATGCCCAATCAACCCTTGCAAAAAAAACCACGAAAATTCAATTGGTTTCTGCTGACAAATTCACAAAAAGCTCAATAATAAATAAAGATGCTAAAAGGCTAATTGGAAATGTTGTTTTTGAACATGATGGGGCTATGTTATATTGCGATAGTGCTTATCTATACACAGAGTCAAACACAATGGATGCTTTTAGCAGAGTTCATATAAAAGCAAGCGATTCATTGGACATCTATGGTGACAAACTAAATTATAATGGAGATACAAAACTTGCTGAACTTCAGAATAATGTTAGAATGGTTGACAACCAAATGACTCTTACTACAAATATTCTTCATTATGATATGAAAACCAAAGTGGGTAGCTATTTCACAGGCGGTAAAATTGTTGACATTAATAATAAACTTACAAGCGAAACCGGATATTATTATTCCGATTTTAAAGAGTTCTTTTTTAAAGACCACGTAGTCCTTACAAATCCTGAATATGTGATGTATTCCGACACACTTAAGTACCACACCGTTACAGAAGTTGCATATTTTTTTGGACCTACTGAAATTATTAGTGATGAAAATATTATTTATTGTGAAAACGGTTGGTACAATACTATCAGCAATATTTCTCAATACAATAAAAATGCTTATTTGACCAATAACAAACAAACTCTTTCAGGTGATAGTCTATATTATGATAGAATTAAGGGCATAGGTCGGGCTTTTAAAAATGTCGAAATTATTGACTCCGTTCAAAATATTATTGTTCAAGGTCAGTTTGCACGACATATGGAAAAGGCAAAATATTCTGTCATTACAGATAGTACGCTTGCAATACTAATTGATGAGGGTGACTCTCTTTTCCTTCATGCCGATACCTTGAAAGTTGTTTTTGACAGTTTAAATGAAACTAAGTTTTTATTCGCTTATAATAAGGTTAAGTTATTTCGTGAAGATGTCCAGGGAATGTGCGATTCCTTAGCTTATTGCGTCCGGGATTCAGTAATGAAAATGTTTGTTGAACCAATTTTATGGTCAGAAAAAAATCAGCTAACAGCTGAATATATGGAAATGGAAATGAAGGATAATAGAATCAAATCCATGAATTTATATAGGTCTGCATTTATAGTTGAGCAAGATGATACCGCCAAATTCAACCAAATTAAAGGCAAAAAAATGAAAGGCAAATTCGCTGATAACGAACTTAAAAGAATATTGGTTAAAGGTAATGCTCAAACTATTTATTTCGTTAGAGATGATTATAAAAAATTAGTCGGGGTTAACAAATCAGAATCTACAGATGTCACTATTTATTTAATAGAGAATGAAATTAGCTCTATGACTTTTCTCGAATTACCCACTGAGGTTTTACACACACCAAATGAACTTTCTCCTAAAGAACTTCTTCTAAATGATTTTACATGGGAAGATGAAAAACGACCAAAAAATAAGATGGATATTTTTAGGTGGTAGGTGGCGTTAGGTGTTCGGTAATCAGTAGGCAAATGAGAATGGGTGAGTGGGATAGCATGTGAGCATGTGAGCGTGTGAGCATGAGATGTGAGAGATGAGATGTGAGATGTAATTGAGTAACGAGAAACCAGTAACAAGAAACCAGTAACGAGAAACCAGTAACGAGAAACCAGTAACGAGAAACCAGTAACGAGAAACCAATAACGAGAAACCAGTAACGAGCAATCCTCAATAAACACATTTCAACAATTAAATATCACTTTTAAAAGCTGTAATCAAGAAATTCATATTTTTGGCTTGCTTTTTGAAATAGACCCTGCGTTCAAATAATAATAATCATGAAGAAAATAATCCTAAGTCTCATTATACTTATAATTGCTTCAACAGCTTTTTCACAGCAAGTCCGGAAAATAGAAAACACTGCATTTCAGCGAGGTGAATATTTAAAATACAGAGCCTACTACGATGCATGGGTTGCCAATATTAGTGCAGGAGAAGCGATTATGCAAATCACTAAAGAAGACAAAAAAATCTCAAATCGTAGCACCATGCACGTCGAAGGAATCGGCAGGTCGAAGGGTGCTTTCAACTGGTTTTTTAAGGTGTATGATAGATACGAAACCTATATTGACGAAGAAACCATTGCCCCATGGATGTATGTGAGAAGGGTTAATGAAGGAGGATATACTGCAAGCCAGGATGTTGTTTACAACCAATATAAAAAGCAGGCATATTTTAAAGACAATAGGCATAACAGAAGTGCAACTATTGAAACACCTGAATATGTCCACGATATCATTTCAGCAGTTTACTACGCAAGGACAATTGATTATACAAATGCAAAAATTGATGATGAATATCCAATCCAGTTTATGTTTGATGACACTGTTTATACTACAAAAATTGTATATCTTGGAAAAGTTATTATTAAAACTTCCTTAGGAAAATTCAGGTGCTTAAAATTCAAACCCATGGTTTTAACCGGAAATGTTTTTGATGACCCATATCCCATGCTGCTTTATGTAACAGATGATAAAAATCATATTCCAATTTTGGCTACAAGTAAAATTCTTGTTGGAACTGTTAAATTAGAATTAGTTGAATTTAGTGGCTTAGCAAATCCGCTAAGTTCAAAAATAGAAAAGAAATAATAAAACCAACCCTTCCAGAGATTTAAACTCTGGAAGGGTTTTTGCAAAAAAACATCCAAACACTATTTAATAAATTTGTAATTTTATTTGTGGAAATTTAAGCGAGTTTTCATCTCTTGTTTAAATTCAATTTTTAAAATAATAATTTTCAGGAATGATGTTTTAAATAAGAAACTAACAAAAAATCAACATTTTACCCCGCCCTAAAGGGTGATGTTGATTTTCTTTCCACCCATTAGGGACGGGGAAAGGAAGAAAATCAATTTTAAATAAATTCATCATTCCTGAAAATTATTTGAACTCTTTAATCTAACTATTATGAAAAACAAAATCTTAATTGCTCTTTTACTGATAATTGCAGTCTCATTTGCCGGAACCAGATTATACAATCCCAAAGAAATCAAAACCGAAACTAAAGCCGAATTAAAAGTCAATACAAAAACTCCATATAAAGAATTATGGTTTACGGTTGACTCTTTAATAAATATTGGACAGCCAAAAACAGCTTTGGAAGCAGTTATAGTGATTTATGAAAAAGCAAAAACCGAAAATAATTCTCCCGAATTTATAAAATCTGTTCTATATAAAATGAGATTAAAAGCTGCTTATGAAGAAAGTCATTTTGTGAAATCAATAGCTGAACTCGAAAATGAAATTAAGGCAACAAAAGGCTCACAAAAAGCAATCCTTCAATCTATTCTCGCTGAAACCTATTGGAATTATTATAATCAAAACTCATGGAAAATCCACCAAAGATCCGAAACAATAAACTTCGATAAAAAGGACATTGAAACATGGACAATCAAAGATTTGGTTAATGCCACAGTCAAAAATTATAATTCATCACTCAAAAATGCCGTTGAACTACAGAAAATCTCTTTAAAAGATTTTGACCTGATAATTAATTCACAACAAAATTCAAAAAAATATCGCCCTACACTTTATGATTTACTTGCACATCGAGCAATTGACTTTTTTACCAATACAGTTCCCGGAATTACCCGACCTGCAGATAAATTCGATATTAACAGCGAAGATTATTTCCTTCCATGGCAGGATTTTGTTAAAATAAAAATCGATTCAAAAGACACAATGTCACTTGAATATTATGCTATTAGAATTCTTAAAGACCTAATGAAATTTCATGCTGAACAAAATGATGTTGCTCCTTTGGTTGATGTGGATTTAAAACGTTTGCAATTCGTGAAAAGCAAATCATCAATTGAAATAAAAGATAGTTTGTATTTGAAAGCTTTATTAAGCCTATATGAAAAACACAAGGGATACTCAATTTCAACAGATGTAATTTTCAAAATCGCTGAGGAATACAAACAAAGAGGCGCAAAATACAATCGACTGCAATCAGATAAAAATCGCTGGGATTATAAAACTGCTAAAGAATATTGTGAGCTTGCCATGAAAAACTTCCCTGAAAGTGATGGAGCAAACAATTGCGGAATTTTACTAAATCAAATTATAATTAGGCAAATTGGCTTTACAACCGAATATGTAAATGCTCCACAAAAGCCTTTCAGGGCTTCGGTTAGTTACAGAAATATTTCAGATGTTTATTTCAGAATAATTAAAATAGAAGCTGAAAATGATAGGGATTTAACTAATAAATATAGTGGTAAAAACTTAATCGATAAATACGTAAAATACGAACCGCTTAAAGCATGGTCAATTAAAGTGGAAAACGACGGGGATTTCCAGCAGCATGTGGTTGAAATAAAAATGCCAGAACTCTCTTTAGGCTATTATGTTGTGCTTGCTTCCACTAACCCGGAATTCGAATATGCTAACGATTATGTTGCTTATAACTCATTCTGGATTTCAAATATAAGTTATATCGACAAAAAGAATAAAGATAATTCTTACGATTTTTATGTTTTAGACAGACAATCAGGCGACGGAATGAAAAATGTTAAGATAAGCTCTCACATCCGAAAATATGATTATAATAAAAGGATTTATGAATATATCTTATCAAAAAACTATTTAAGCGATTCCGAAGGTCATTTCAATATTCCGGCTTTTTATACCGGCGATTCAAAATATTTTTACCTTGATTTCAAAGATGGGAACGACCGTTTTATTACTCAAAACTATTTTTCACAATACAGATATTATAAAGCTGAAATTCATACTTCTACCCGAACTCATTTCTTCACCGACAGGGCAATTTATCGTCCCGGGCAAACTGTTCATTTCAAAGGAATAGTGCTGCAAAGCAGTGGTGAAAAAACCGAGATAAAAACAAATTTTAAAACAACTGTTTATTTCCGTGATTATAATAACCAGGAAATTGGAAAGCAAGTGCTTACCACAAACGAATATGGAACTTTTAGCGGCACTTTTACTACACCATCAAGCGGATTAACAGGATATATGACTATTAGAAATGAAAATGGTGCAGTTAGTATTTCGGTTGAAGAATATAAACGACCAAAATTTGAAGTTACCTACGAACCAATCAAAGGAAGCTATAAGCTTGGCGAAAAGCTTATAGTTAAAGGAAAAGCAAAAGCCTACGCCGGAAATAATATTGATGGCGCAAAAGTTAAATACCGTGTTGTGAGAACTGCAAGATTTCCTTATTGGGGTTATTGGTGGAGAGGCTATGCTCCTTCATCTCCTTCGCTGGAAATTAAAAACGGAGAAATGGAAACCGACGAAAACGGGGAATTTGATATTGAATTCACCGCCTTAGCTGACAAAAGCATTGCTAAAAATTACAAGCCTGTTTTTAATTATGAAGTAATTGCTGATGTTACTGACATTAATGGCGAAACTCACTCAGCTACAAAATATGTTTCAGTTGGATACACAGCTCTTATTCTTAACGTGAATCTTCCTGAAAAGCTTGATAAAACAAAAAAACATGATATTGAAATTAAAACCACCAACCTTAATGGCGAATTTGAACCCGCAAAAGGGGATGTTTTCATTTACAGACTTGAGCAGCCAATCCGCACTTTCAGAAACAGAATGTGGGCACAAGCTGATAAATTTTCAATGACCCAGGAAGAATACTACAAAGCATTTCCAAACGATATTTATAAAGATGAAGACAATAAATACAACTGGAAAAAAAGTGCTAAAGTTTTTTCTTTTCAGTTTGATACTGAGAAAAGCAAAGAGCTTAACATTAGCGAGATTTTAGGTCTAAAAGCCGGACATTATGTTTTGGAAATTTCAGCAAAAGATAAATACGGGGAATTGATTGCAAATAAATCATATTTCTGTATGTATTCACCAGAAGCAAAACAAATTCCCGATTATTCGGTTGATTGGTTTTTGCCTTTAAAATCAAATGGAGAGCCGGGAGAAAAAATCATGTTCAACATCGGAACAAAAGAAAAAGGAGTTAAAGTTCTTTATGAAATTGAAAGCAAACAGGAGACTGTCCATCACGAATGGATTAATCTTAGCGATGAGCAAAAGCTGATTTCAATTCCGATAAAAGAAGAGTACCGCGGAAACTTTGTTTATCATCTTGTTTTTATTAAAAACGGCAGAAAATATTATCACAAACAAGTTGTTACAGTTCCTTACACCAACAAAGAACTGGATATTGAATTTGAGACTTTTAGAGATAAACTACAACCCGGGCAGCAGGAAGAATGGAAAATTAAAATCAAAGGAAAGAAAGGCGAAAAAGTTGCCGCCGAAATGATGGCTGCCATGTATGATGCCTCTCTTGATGCTTTCAAAGCTAACAACTGGACTTTTAATCTTTACAACTCTTATTACTCAATGTTAAACTGGGGTTCTGATGGCTTTACCACAAGTTCAGGCAGAGTTCATACAAATATTCGATATAGCGGACAATATTTTAAATATAAAAGCTATGACCAGCTAAATTGGTTTGGATTTAATCCTTATGGTTATTATACTTATGGATGGGGAGGTGATGCAGGAGGAACTTTTGCTATTGAGATGGAAGAAGATGAAGTAATGATGGCACCTGCGAGAGAAGCCACAATGGCTAAAGCACCGGCAGGGAGGAAAGATAAAAGTGAAACAGTTATCCTTAATCTTGTTGATAATGACCAGCAAGTTGGAGATGTAGAAAAAAATTTACCTCCACCTACTGACGAACCAGAAAAACCCACTGATTTTAGCGATGTAAAAATGCGTTCAAATTTTAATGAAACTGCATTCTTTTATCCTCAGCTTCAAACAGATGAAAACGGTGATGTAGTTATAAAATTTACTGTTCCCGAATCATTAACCAAATGGAAAATCATGGGTTTTGCTCATACAAAGGATTTAATGTACGGACAAATTCGAAAAGAGCTTGTTACTCAAAAAGACCTTATGATAATGCCAAATGCTCCAAGGTTTTTCCGTGAAAACGATAAAATTACTTTCACAGCAAAGATTTCTAATATTTCAGATGGTGACCTTGAAGGCGAAGCAAAACTTATGCTTTTTGATGCTACCACTATGAAACCAATTGATGAACTTGCTAAAAACAAAAATTTAGTTGTTGCCTTTTCGGCTAAAAAAGGACAAAGTGCTGCCGTTAGTTGGGATTTATCCATTCCAGAAGGAATTGGAGCTATAACTTATAAAATTGCCGCCAAGGCAGGAAATTTCACCGATGGGGAAGAAATGGCAATTCCGGTTTTATCAAACAGAATGATGGTAACCGAATCTTTGCCTTTACCTGTAAAAGGAAATCAAACCAAAAACTACACTTTCGAGAAACTTGTAAATTCAGCTAGTTCAACAACTTTGAAAAATTACAAACTTACTCTTGAATACACTTCAAATCCTGCATGGTATGCAATTCAGGCACTCCCATATTTAATGGAATATCCTTATGAATGTTCGGAGCAAACTTTTAGTCGTTATTATGCAAACAGCATTGCATCTCATATCGTAAATTCAAGTCCGAAAATCAAAGCTGTTTTCGATAGCTGGAAAAATCTTACTCCAGATGCTTTGCTTTCAAATCTTGAAAAAAATCAGGAATTAAAAGCTGTTTTGCTGGAAGAAACTCCATGGCTTTTACAAGGCAAAGATGAATCAGCACGTAAACGCAGAGTTGCTTTGCTTTTCGATCTGAATAAAATGTCGAATGAACTTGATCGAGCAATTGTTAAACTTCAAAAAGCTCAATCGTCTAATGGCGGATGGCCATGGTTTAAAGGCGGAGAAGAAAGCAGATATATAACTCAGCATATTGTTACAGGAATGGGGCATCTTGACCATTTGGGAGTTACTGATGTAAAGAAAAACCCAAAGGTTTGGAATATGGTTAATAATGCAATTCTATATCTTGACGAGAGATTGAGAGAAGATTATGAATATATGTTAAAGCATTATCCACAAAATAAAGACAAGCAAAATATTGGTTCTACTCAAATTCAATATTTGTATGCAAGAAGTTATTTTAAAGATGATGTAAAACTTCAAAAACGAAATCAGGAAGCATTTGATTATTATTTCGAACAAGGCAAAAAATACTGGTTAAGCCAAAGTAAATATATGCAGGGTATGCTTGCATTGGGTCTTCATCGTTATGGTGAAAAAGAAATTCCTGCTTTGATTATTAAATCTTTAAAAGAACATTCTTTAAGCTCTGAAGAAATGGGAATGTATTGGCGAAACGACCAGGGATGGTATTGGTATCAGGCACCGATTGAAACCCAGGCATTGATGATTGAAGCATTTGATGAAGTTGCAAACGATAAAGAATCTGTTGAAGAAATGAAAGTCTGGCTTTTGAAACAAAAACAAACTACCGATTGGAAAACAACCAAAGCAACTGTTGAAGCTTGTTATGCACTTCTTCTTCGTGGAACTGACCTTTTGGCAAGCGATAAACTGGTTGAAGTAAAACTCGGCAATCAAATCATTGACCCAAGGAAAATGGATAATGTGAAAGTTGAAGCCGGAACAGGCTATTTTAAAACTTCATGGTCGGGCGGAGATATTAAACCTGAAATGGGAAATGTTACCGTTACCAAAACCGATGATGGTGTTGCATGGGGAGCTTTATATTGGCAATATTTTGAGCAGCTTGATAAAATCACAACTGCTAAAACTCCTTTGGAATTAAAGAAAAAACTCTTTGTTGAAAGAAATACTGCAAGCGGACCAGTGATTGAACCAGTTTCAGAAAAATCTATTTTAAAAGTTGGCGATAAAGTTAAAGTTCGTATTGAGTTAAGAGTTGACCGTGATATGGAATATGTTCACATGAAAGATATGAGAGCATCTTCTTTTGAGCCGACTAATGTTATTTCATCTTACAAATGGCAAGGCGGTTTGGGCTATTATGAAAGCACTCGTGATGCAGCAACAAATTTCTTTATTTCCTATTTACGCAAAGGAACCTATGTTTTTGAATACACAGTTTTTGTAACTCATAAAGGCGATTTTTCAAATGGAATAACCACAATTCAGTGCATGTATGCACCAGAATTTACTTCGCATTCGGAAGGGATTCGGGTGCAGGTTAAATAAATTGATTTAAGAACAAGCCTGTCCCGTATGCGAAGTGTCGGGAGATTGCAGATTAACGATTTAGGATGTGGTTGGAAAAAATCTGAAATCAAAAATCGTTAATCCTTGTTCGAAATTCAAAGTAAAATTAGAAAGTCCGGCTAAATTCGATTTAGTTGGGCTTTTCCTTTTATTGTACTTTTTTTGATTTTTTTTAAAATATTTTAGCTTTCACGTTGACAATCAGTATAAAATTCTTATATTTGGCTATCTCTTATAAATTAATAAAATAAAAAATCATGAAAAAGAAACTTTACAAAATCTTATCCATGGCATTTATCTTATCAATTTTTTGCCATGGAAATCTAACATTTGCTCAAACAATGATGCCGCTACCGGCTCATTCATCAGTCTATTCAGGTATTTATGCAAGAGGTTATTGGTTTACTGCTCCTTGTAATTTTACAATAACCGGTTTAAAAGTTGCACCAGAAGCCGGCTCCGGATTGCAGTATATTCATGTAATGAAATGCAATGCCACATTTCCTGTATCAACTACTGGTTCAACTGCATTTACAACACTAAGCTATACTTCAGGTTCAGCAAACAATACTATTGTTCCTGTCAACATTTCTGTATCACAAGGAGACCAGATTGGAATTATGGGAACAGTTACTGGTATTTGTAATTCTTATGGTGCAGGTGCAGCCTCTTCAACTATAAATGGTCAATCTGTTTACCTTAATAGATTTGGTTATCAGGGAAGCATTGAAAGTGCTGCTGCTCCTAATTATTGGGGTGTAGCTAATGCAGCATCCGGGCAAATTGGCAGAATTTATATGTACTACATCACATCTCAGCCAACCGATGCCGGATTAACAACTTATGTTTTTCCTACAGATACTATTTGTAGTGGAAATAGAACAGTTTCAGTTAGATTGAAGAATTTTGGACCTAACAGTTTAGCATCAGTTGATATAAACTGGAGAGTAAACAATGTAAGCCAGCCAACATATAATTGGAGCGGAACACTGGCTTCAGGAGATTCTACTGACGTTAATATTGGTTCATATAATTTTATAGCAGCAACAAGCGATAGTATTATTGCATATACATCAACTCCGAACAATGCGGCTGACACGGTAAATTCTAATGACACAATAATAAAAACAGAAATTCTTGTAAATGTTTCACCTACAGCAAGTGTAACTCCATCGGGGTCAATAGATATTTGCCAAAATGATTCAATTATTTTAACTGCAAATACAGGAAGCGGTTTGTCTTATCAATGGATGAATAATTATATCAATATAAATGGAGAAACAGACAGTACTTTAATAGTTAAGCAGGTAGGAAATTATACTGTAAAAATAACTAATTCAATTGGTTGTTCGACAATTTCCGATACTATAGTTGTAAATGTTTTACCAATACCGCCGGCAACTGCAAGTGCATTAGGAGCAACAACTTTTTGCTTTGGTGATTCGGTGTTTCTAATGGCAAATCCCGGAAGTGGATTAACTTACCAGTGGAAAAGAGATGGAGTTAACATTCCGGGAGCAACATTAACAACAATGTATGCAAGTCTTGGTGGAGCATATACAATTACAACAACCCATCCAAACAGTTGTTCAAATACATCCCAACCGGTAATTGTAACAGTGTTTGAACCTCCAATAAATCTTGGCTCTGATCAAAATATTTGTCCAACACACCAAATTACTTTAGATGCCGGAGTGGGAATGGATAACTATTTATGGTCAACCGGTGATACAACTCAAACAATATTAGTAGATTCTACTGGCTTTGGTGGCATCGGAAAAAGCAAAGACTATTCTGTGACGGTAACACAACAAAGCTGTACAAATTCTGATACTATAACAATTACTCTGATTGATTGCACAGGAATTCCTGAAAATTTAATATCGTTTGGAATTAATATTTACCCAAATCCTTCAAATGGAAAAATCAATTTTGATATTCCGGCTGGTTTAAATAAACTGGAAATTACAATTTACAATACTTTTGGGCAAAAAGTTTACACTGAGCAAATAACATCTCAAACTAAAACTTTAAAAACAATTGACCTTTCTAATGTTCCAAAAGGAGTTTATTTTATTGGTTTAAAATCTAAGGAAAAGCAAAATTTTGTTAAGGTGATATTGAATTAAAATGAATTTTTACTGTGTATTCCACTAAATTTATTGCTTTCACATTGGCAATCAAGATAAAAGTGTTATATTTGGGTTGTCAATCAAAAAATTAATTAACAATTTTATCATGAAAACAAGAATATTCAAAATCGTATCCTTGGCATTTGTCTTATCAATTTTTTGTCAAGGAAACCTGACATTTTCTCAGAGTTATCTTATTGGACCAGCAAGTCCAGCCATTGGAACCAGTGCGAATTATACATCGCATAATCATCAGGAATTATTTAATGTATTATCATCTTCTGGTGTTTATATTGATAGTATAACGATTTATCCTTCAACAGCATCAACTTCTTACACTATTTATGTTAAGACTAGCACAGGAACAACAGTTGACAGCTATACCGGAACATCAACAGTAGGAGGCAATCAAGCTGAACGTATAGGTGTAGATCTTTTTGTTCCTATGGGTACTGCCTATAAATTGGGGCTTAATACCGGCTCAGTTGGAATGCTTAGAAACTCAACAGGTGCATCTTATCCTTATACTGTGCCTAATGTAATGACTTTTACAGGCAGTACATTTCAAGCCACTTATTGGTATTTCTTCTATAACTTAAGAATCTCACTTCCTTCAAGTGCTACTGATGCCGGACTTATCTTAATGGATAGCCCTGCTGACACCATCTGTAGTGGAAATAGTCCGGTTTCTGTTTGGTTAAAGAATTTTGGTCCAAGTAGTTTGACTTCTGTTACTATTGACTGGAAAGTAAATAATGTTAGTCAAACACCTTTCAATTGGAGTGGAACTTTGGCTATCGGTGATACTATTCCGGTTAATATTGGTTCATATAATTTTTTATCAGGAACAAATTACAATATTGTTGCCAATACATCAAATCCAAATAGTACAGCAGACACAGTAAATACAAATGATACAATAAACAAAACAGCTATATATGTAAAAGCATCACCAACAGCAAATTTAACTCCCTCCGGAATAATGGATATTTGCCAGAATGATTCTTTGATTTTATCGGTCAGTTCAGGAGCAGGCTTAACTTATCAATGGAAAAAAGACAATCTCAATATAAGCGGACAAACAGACACTACATTGATTGTGAAACAAGCTGGAAGTTATCAGGTGATTGTAAGTAATACTTCAGGTTGTTCAACAATCTCTGATACAGCAATTATAAGTGTTTTACCAATACCTCCGGCAACTGCAAGTGCATTAGGAGCAACAACTATTTGCTATGGTGACTCAACATTTCTAATTGCAAATACCGGAAGCGGATTAACTTACCAGTGGAAAAGAGATGGTGTTAACATTCCCGGAGGAATATATTCAACAATATATGTAAGTCTTGCTGGAGCATACACAGTTACAACAACCCATCCAAATACTTGTTCAAATACATCAGCACCAGTAATTATTACAGTAAATCAACCTCAAATAAATCTTGGTTCAAACTTTAATATTTGTCCAACACACCAAATTACGTTAGATGCCGGAGTCGGAATGGATAACTACTTATGGTCAACCGGTGATACAACTCAAACAATATTAGTGGATTCTACAGGCTTCGGTGGCATAGGAAATAGCAAGGATTTTTCGGTTACGGTAACCCAACAAAGCTGTACAAATTCCGATACAATAACAATTACTTTGATTGATTGTACGGGAATTCCTGAAAATATAATGTCGTTTGGAATTAATATTTACCCAAATCCTTCAACAGGAAAAATCAATTTTGATATTCCGGCTGGTTTAGATAAACTGGAAATTTCTATTTACAATACTATTGGGCAAATAATTTTCACTGAGCAAATTACATCTCAAACCGAAAGCTTAAAAACAATTGACCTTTCTGATGTTCCAAAAGGATTTTATTTTATTAGTTTAAAATCTAAGGAAAAGCAAAATTTTGTTAAGGTAATATTGAATTAAAATAAATTTTTAAGGTATATCTTGGTAAATTTTTTTCTTTTACATTGGCAATCAAGATAAAAGTGTTATATTTGGGTTGACAATCCAAAAATTAATTAACAATTTTATCATGAAATGCCTATGTACAAAAGTACAAAATAAGTGAGTATGAAATTTTGGGCATTCCATCGGCTATATTAAGAAACAGGACATTAACAATAATAAAACTAGCTTACTTGAATATAAATATTAATAAAATCAAAGCAGATGAAAACAAGAATTTACACAATTTTGCCAGCTACATTATTAGCTTTATTTGTTTTTTGTATTTATTTTAATAATGCAAATGCTCAACAAATACCCGAATTATTATACTATAAATTCGATTCACCGGGTACAACAGTTCAAAACTCCGCAAGCTCACCCGTAGGAAGTAATCCTGCCACCATATCAGGTATGACAATTGGAAGTACCGGATTGTCAGGAACTGCTTTGGTAGGAACAGGGGCTTCTTCTTCGACAAGTAAAATTACAACAGGCTGGAGTGCTAGTTTTACAGGAAGCTGGACTATTGCTTTCTGGACAAGTAATATTGTTGCAAGTTCCACTCTTTGGTATATTTGGGGAGATCCTGGTGCTTCAGGTTTCAGATGCTTTACAAATGGAGCAGCAGGTGCAAATAATTGGTTGGTAAGAGGTGGAGGTCTTCCCGACCTTGCCGTTACAGGTGCAGCTACTTCAGCTCCTAATATGATTCACATAGTGCGTGATTATACTGCCGGAACATACAAATCATATAAAAATGGAGTGCTAATTACTACTGTTAGCACAACTGCTGCCTTTTCTACAGCAGGAACTGGTTTTACAATTGGAGGTTACTCTAGCAATTCAAGTCTCAATGGAAATATGGATGAATTTAGGATTTATAATAGAGCATTAAGTCAAGCTGAAATTACTGCTACTTATAATATTCCACTTGGGGCTGCAACTGATGCCGGATTGACTAAATTTATATTTCCAAGCGATACAATTTGTAGTGGGAATAATCCTGTCTCAGTAAGATTGAAAAATTTTGGACCTAATAGTTTATCAACTGTTAATGTGAACTGGAAAGTAAACAATATCAGCCAAACAGCTTATACATGGAACGGATCTCTAGCTTCCGGTGATTCTGTTGATATTAATATTGGCACATATAACTTTCTGGGAAACTCAAGCTATAGTATTCTTACCTATACATCAAACCCTAATGGTACAGCGGATACTGTGAATGTTAATGATACAATTAATAAGTCAGCAATTTATGTAAATGTATCACCAATGGCAAGTGTTACTCCCTCAGGAATATTTGATATTTGCCAAAATGATTCAATTATTTTAACTGCAAATACAGCAAGCGGTTTGTCTTATCAATGGATGAATAATTATATCAATATAAATGGAGAAACAGACAGTACTTTAATAGTTAAGCAGGCAGGAAATTATAATGTGAAAGTAACTAATTCCATTGGTTGTTCGACAATTTCTGATACAGTAGTTATAAATGTTTTACCAATACCCCAAGCAACCGCCAGTGCCTTAGGAGCAACAACTTTTTGCTTAGGTGATTCGGTGTTTCTAATGGCAAATCCCGGAAGTGGATTAACTTACCAATGGAAAAGAGATGGAGTTAACATTCCCGGAGGAACACTAACAACAATGTATGTAAGCCTTGCTGGAGCATACACAGTTACGACAACACATCCAAACAGTTGTTCAAACACATCAACACCAATAATTGTTACAGTATTTGAACCTCCAATAAATCTTGGACCGAATAAAAATATTTGTCCAACACACCAAATTACATTAGATGCCGGAGTGGGAATGGATAACTACTTATGGTCAACAGGAGATACAACCCAAACCATAGTTGTAGATTCGACTGGCTTCGGTGGTATTGGGAATAGCAAAGACTTCTCAGTGACAGTAACCCAACAAAGCTGTACAAATTCCGATACAATAACACTCACTCTGGTTGATTGCACGGGAATTCCTGAAAATTTGACAAGCTTTGGAATTAATATTTACCCTAATCCTTCAACAGGAAAAATCAATTTTGATATTCCGGCTGATTTAAATAAACTGGAAATCACAATTTACAATACTATTGGGCAAATAATTTTCAATGAGCAAATTACATCTCAAACCGAAAGCTTAAAAACAATTGACCTTTCTAATGTTCCAAAAGGAGTTTATTTTATTGGTTTAAAATCTAAGGAAAAGCAAAATTTTGTTAAAGTGATATTGAATTAAAATTATAAAGAAATGGATGGAAGGTCAGCATTTTTTGCTGACCTTCTTTGTTTTTAAATTTAATGATAACTTAAAAAATTTGCTAAATTTGATTTTAGAACCAAAACCCGTTATTATGAAATGCCCATCTACAAAAGCACACTAAAAGAGATGATGAAACTTTGGGCATTCCATCTTAGATACAAATGAAGTTCAGGTACACAATAAACTTATATGTAACACGATCAATTAAATAACAAAATTTAAACAGATGAAAAAAATCACTACAACAATTTCAGCAATAATAATTTTAATTAGTGTTGCTTCAGCTCAAAAAATCAACAATGATATACATTGTCTTTTGGAGAGAAAATTTGCTTTTGTTCCATTAGAAAATTATTTTAAAATAATGGATCCTGATGTCAAAACAGAATTAAATGAAGATATTAGTTGTGCTTTCTTTACGTTTAAAAATGACCTCTTAGTGAAGGTTAATTATAGGGAAAACAAAAGAACTTTCTGTATAGATTTTTATTTGCATGACCCTGAAATAGCAAATGCATACCTTACAGATTTTTATAATTATTGGGGGATTCTTCCGGATATTAAAGAAATGAAAAAGAATGTTCCATCAAATCTTGAATTAAGTAAATTTAAAAGCACCTATACATTATCGGGTCAATCAAAAGATGGGAATTATAGCTTAAGAGCCGGATGGGAAAATTCTGTTTTGAAAGAAATTTCAATAAGAAAAACAGATACGCCAGAACATGATAAATCATTATGTGAGAATTGCGAATATGATTATGTGAAATATAGTTTTTTGGATAAAGATTTTGATGAACCTAAATTATCTGAAACTGAACAGGCAAAACAAAATGCTTTTCATAATAAAATAAGTGAAGTTATGATTTCATCCTGTTATGATTGGACATCAGCAAAAGAAGTTGAGTTTGGTGATTTTGGTAAAGGAACTTTTAAAGAAAATTTGATTTATTGGACTTTACAAAAATCTTCAAACCTTAATGATTTAAATCAAAAGTTCGATGAATATGTGAAAATGATTAAAGAATACAGAAGTGATTATGGTATTCTTTTCACTAGAGACGACCTTGAGTTAAATCTTCCTTTCACTATAGTTAAGGATGCTTATTCTTTTAGCTACGAAATAGGTGCCTATAGCAAAGATATGCCTGCGATTAAAAATACTTCAATTAATCTTAGAATAGTTTCAAATGCAAATCAATATGAACTTTTGTTTGTGATTTGCAATAAAGTTGAGTAATTGGATAATAAAAATAAAGTGTTATTTCTATTGTGGATATAAATGAAAGTTCTATTCATTATTAAAGACATTGAATCTGCTGAGCCAATCGGGATAATGCATATTTCTGCTTTGCTAAGGAAACATGGACATTTAACAGCATATTCAGGAACTGAAGGTGTTGATTTGGTTGAATTGATTTCGAAATTTAAACCTGATATTATTGGTTGTGGTGTTTGTACGGGTTTTCAAAATTATTATCTGAATCTGAATCGTGAGCTAAAAAAGAAGTTTAATTTTATTTCAATTTTTGGTGGTCCACATCCAACGTTTTTTCCTGATTTTATTCTTGAAGAAAATGTTGATATTATTTGCCGTGGCGAAGGAGAATATCCAATGCTAGATTTATGTAATAGATTGAAAAACGGTGAGGATGTTACTTCAATTGAAAATCTTTGGGTAAAGCAAAACGGGAAAATCTATAAAAACAATCTTCGACCTTTAATTAAGAATCTTGACGAACTTCCCTGGCCTGACAGAGAAACTTCTTATAATTTGGACAGCAGTTTTAAAGAATATGGAGCAAGGTCTTTTATTTCAACACGTGGATGTCCATTTGAATGTTCTTATTGTTTTAATGCGAGCTATATGGAACTTTATGGCTCTGAATGGAAGAAATGCCGCATTAGAAGTCCACAGGATTTGGTAAATGAAATTTATGCAGTTAAAAATGATACCAATTTAAAATTTGTTCAGTTTCGTTGCAGTATTTTCCCATGGGATGATGAGTGGCTAAAAGAGTTTTCAAAGCTTTATAAAGTCAAGATCAAGCTTCCATTTTATTGTCATGTACGTGCAGATTTATTGAATTCAGAAAATGTGAAATTAATGGCTGATGCCGGATGTTTCAGTGTGAATATGGGTTTTGAGTGTGGTGATGAAGATTACCGGAAAAAAGTATTCAATCGACATATCACAAACGAACAAATTATTAATGCCAGTAAATTATTGCATGAAAATGGCATTAGAATTTTATCCGATAATATGGTTTGCCTTCCCGGTGGTAATTTAGATTTGGATATAAAAACCTTTAAACTTAACGTAAAATGCAAAGTTGAATATCCACTTGCAATGATACTTCAACCTTATCCGGGAACAGGTATTGAAAAATACTGTGTTGAAAATGGGTATTTCGATGGTGATTATGATAAGATTTTTTACAACTATTATTACAAATCACCATTGGATTTTGAGAGTAAGCTTGAAAAACGAAAGATGGAAAACTTTCAAAAACTTTTTGCATTTGCCACAGAAATACCATGGGCATTAGATTTTGTAAAATTTTTAGTAAGATTTCCTTCCAATATCTTCTTTTTATCTATATTTAGACTTTGGTATTCGTGGTGCTACCAGTACAGGATTATGCCTTTTAAGAAGACAGGTAAAGACAGGAAAGAAACAATAGAAGCTTTGTTAGGCATTTATAAAACAGACAAATATGAGAACTAATTTTTTTGCAAAATTTCCTAGGGTAATCATCATTATACTCTCTGCAATGTTTATCACTTTGTTTGTTTATAGCTGCTCTGTCTTTAAAAAATCATCGAAAAACCCCGATAAAAGTAAAAATGAAAAAAAGGAAAACACTAAACGAAAAGCACCGATTAAGAGGAATTTGTTGGAATAATTAAAGCTTTTATTATCATTAAATCAATTTTTATGAAATCAATTCTTATGAAATTGAAATTAGTTTTCTCTTTTTTATTAGTTCTAACTTTTTTAAGCAGCTTTGCCCAAAGAGATTTTTCCGATTCTTTATCCGTCACTAAAGTTGTTTTGCTTGGAACCGGAAATCCAAATCCAAATCCATTGCAATCGGGTCCATCTGTAGCAATAATTGTTAATGAAACCCCTTATATTGTTGATTTTGGTCCGGGATTAGTACGACAGGCAGCAGCACTATCTCCTCGATATGGAGGAAACATTCAAGCTCTGGATGTGAAAAATATAAAACATGCTTTTTTAACTCATCTCCACTCCGACCACACAACAGGCTATCCAGACCTCATTCTTACTCCATGGGTTATGGGAAGAAATAAGCCCCTCGAAGTTTATGGTCCGACAGGAATTAATGATATGACTAAAAACATTCTGGAAGCATACAAACAAGATATTCAATACCGATTAAAAGGAAGTGAACCGGCGAATGACCTTGGTTGGAGAGTGAATAGTCATGAGTTCACAGAAGAAGGCGTTATTTACAAAGATTCGAATGTGATAGTTGAAGCTTTTCCTGTTATTCACGGCACCTGGTCAAATGCATGGGGATTTAGATTTACAACAGCAGATAAAGTAATTGTTATTTCAGGAGATACAAAAGCATGTGAAAAAGTCATTGAATACTCAAAAGGTGCTGATATTTTAATTCATGAAGTTTATTGCAAAAGGACTTATGATACAAAACCTGAAGTATGGAAGAAATATCATGCAATTCATCACACATCAACATTTGAACTTGCAAGAATAGCAGAAGAAGCTAAACCAAAACTTATTATTTTATATCACATTTTAGCATGGGGAGCAAGTGATGAAGAATTGTTAAAAGAGATTAATACAATTTATAAAGGAAAAGTTTATGTTGGGAAAGATTTAGATGTTTTTTAAACTAATTATTGTGAAAATACTTTCTAAAATATATTAATAATGGGTGGCGAAGGTTCAATGCTAGCAATGATTCAAAGTCTTAGAAACAACAAAAAGATTTTAAGACAAAGAAGATTCTTTAATAAAGACAAAGATGAATTAAGATACTCATCTAAAAAAATTAATTCAAAATATAAGTTAAAAGCAACTAAGGATGAACTATATACCATAAAAACCCAACTTGAGAAGGAAAGAAAGCACAATGTGATAAAAACCCTAATTGCTTTAATAATATCAATTTCGGTAGGATTTATTTTGTTTTACTTCTTGTATTTGAAATACTATTAACATTTTCGGAATGAAGTTTAAAAGAACAATAAAAAACATCATCTCTGCACTAACAATCAAAAATTTAGTGATTTTTGCTATGCCTATTTCATTGGCAATTTTAATTTTAATGCTGTATAATTTTTCACAAACCGTTGAGCATTTATCTCACTCACTAATCAAGCGAACAATAAATGAAACAAATACCGAGCTTCACGATTTTTTTGACCCTGTAGTTAATAACCTTCTCGTTTCACGCGACAGAGGAATGGGCGAAATGTATGAAAATCTTGATGCAGCAGAACTTAATCCATATTTTATTCCTTTCCTGAAAAACTCAAGCCAGGTTTCATCAATGTTGATTGCAACATCAAATGGTGAGGAATATATGCTTCTACAAGAGGACTCCACATGGCAAAACCGTTGCACAAAACAGCAGAAAGATACAATGATTGTTTCTCGTATGAGATGGAAATACAATGAAAATCTTAAAGGAATTAAAATTGAAGAATGGATAAAAGAAGGCGATGAAAATAATAATCCACTTTTAAAAACCTGGTATTTGGAAGCAATTGAAAACAGTGATTATAACAGCCCTGCATGGACAAATCCCTATACTTTCAAAACAACAAAAGACCCGGGAATTACTACATCCATAAAATGGAAATTGAATGATTCTTCCGCAACCAAAGTTATTGCATTTGATATTTTGCTCACAGATATTTCAAAATTTACAAGCAATCTGGAAATTAGTAAAACCGGGAAAGCCATAGTTTTCACTGAAGATGGAAATATTCTGGGCTTACCACCTGATGCAAGATTCACAGATATTGATTCCTTAAAAAAATATGTTTTACAACATTATGACCAAATCAATATTCCTGTAGTTGAATTTGCCTTAAATGAATGGAAATCAAAACATATTGAAAATGAAGAGCCATACGATTTTAAATATGATGGTGGTTTATGGTGGTGTGGAGTGGAGAAATTTGCACTTAATTCTCAAAAGTCTTTCTATATCGCAGTTATGGTTCCCGAAGGTGATTTTCTTACTGAAGTAAACCGTACCAGAATCGTAATAATTTCAGGATTTTTATTGGTGTCTGTATTAACACTATTAGTGATAAGAGGTTATAACCAAAAACGAAAAGCAAACGAATTGCTGAAAAAGCAAAAGCAACAAATCGAAGCACAAAAAAATGAAATAGAAGAAATTCATCACGAATTGACGAGTAGCATAGGATATGCTCAAAGAATTCAAAATGCTGTTTTGCCAAACAAAGAATTTTTAGATACTTATCTGCCAAGCCATTTTGTTTTATACAAACCTCATAGTGTTGTGAGTGGGGATTTTTATTGGGCTACTAAAGTTGGAACAAAATTAATTTTTACAGCTGCGGATTGTACCGGTCATGGTGTGCCCGGTGCTTTTATGAGTATGCTTGGGATTTCATTTTTAAATGATATTGTTCGTAAATCTGAAATCACTACTGCCGGAGAAGTTTTGGATTCGCTTCGTGAAAATGTAATTCATGCACTTAAACAAAAAGTAGTTTCACTTGGTAACGAAATTAGTTCCGGAATGAAAGACGGAATGGATATTTCCCTGTGTGTACTCGATATTTCCACTTATAAACTTCAATTTGCCGGGGCAAATAATCCACTTTATATCGTAAGAAAAATTAATGGAATTGAATTTGGACAAGAGGCAACTGAAAGTTCTAAAAATTATAAGCTTTATGAAATTAAGGCAGACAAAATGCCGATTGCCATCTATGAAAAAATGGATAATTTCACTACCCACGAAATACAACTCCAAAAAGACGACAAACTCTATATGTTTAGCGATGGATTTGTTGACCAGTTTGGTGGACCAAAAGGAAAGAAATTCAAATCAAAACCATTTAAAATCCTATTGTTAGAAATTGCCGAAAAATCAATGACAGAGCAAAAGCAATTATTGGAAAAAACATTTGAAGACTGGAAAAAACATCCAAACGAAAATGGAGAAGTCTTTACTCAAATAGATGATGTGGTTGTGCTTGGGGTGATGGTTTAAGCTTCGCACGTCATTTGCTTTGCGTCATTTACTTCGTGTCATTTATGCTTCGCATGTCATTTGCCCTTCGGGCGTCATTGCGAGCGAAGCGAAGCAATCTGTTAATATTTTCACCACAATTCATTCAGTAGATTGCTTCAGTCGTTCCTCCTTCGCAATGACGCTTTGAAATGACAACTTAATAACAACTTAATGACAACTTAATGAAAATTGAATGACAACATAATGACGCAAAGCGAATGACAACAAATGACGCAAAGCGAATGACACCAAATGACCACCTAATGACTATTGAAAAGCAGTGAAGCGAATTACTTCTGCTCCTGAGCAAGCTGGGTTAAGGTTTTTACTTTTTTCTTAAACACCAAACGACATCTGGAATAACTATCAACACCAAATCCAGTTCCTTGATAAAGAACGTAATCTCCTTGTGAGTCTTTTGTATTGTATTCGGCAATAACCAAATCATCGAATTCCCAAATCATTGTTTCCGGATCATCATCGTTAATTTCAACTCTCACGTTTCGAAATTTATGATAAATAATGGCATCAAGAATATCGTCAACAACTCCACCCAATGAAACGCCCATTGCATCCAGAAGTGTTGTAATTGTGCTTGTTGTAGGGAATTTCAATTTCATTTCTATAGTAAAATTATCAACAACTTCATTTTTATCAATAAACCATTCTCCGCTTGTGAATGAAAGATTTGAATAATTAAATACATTATCAATCTGGCTTGTAATATTTATAAACTTACTTTTACCATAAACGATATACATAAACAAAGGACCTGCGGTTGAGTTTACAGAATTCATATCATCCAAATGAATAAAAGTTGGGAAAATACCTGTAAATTGAGAAGTTATATTAGAGTCATTTTCTGTAACCTGGGTTAACTCCCAAACACCTTGCATTAATTCATTTGTTGGAGTCTGTACTTCTTCCTTAATACAGGCTGTAAAAACCAAAGCAACTGTTGCTAATAATACAATTGCAAAAATAGTTATTCTTGAAAATTTCATAGTAGCTTATTTTTATTTGTTAAACTGATGCAAAAATAGTTAAATATTATTTGCTTAACAAAAAACTTGAATTCGTTTTAAATTTTAATCCTAATTTATACAGCTTTGATTACAAGCATAATTAATTTAATTTTACGCTTGCTAAAAATAAAACTATTGCAAGAATATGGGATTTGGTAAATTCAATTATTGTTATTTAATCTCAATGACCAAAAGGAATCCACCTGAAAAAACATGAATATTAGAATTTGACACTTATTTTATCTGAACCAAAAATGATTATTTTTGCTTTGCATTAAATAATTATATTCCATGAAAAGTTTTTTTCTAATAATATTTGTTTTGCAAAGTTTTTTCTCCTTTGCTCAGTTTGATAATCATTTTCTAAACAAAACACTACGAATTGATTATTTCCACACTGGAAATGACAGTTTGCAGTATTATTCAATCGATGAACTTATTGAAGAACCGAATTGGGGTGGTTCACACATTAACTTAATTGACACTTTCAATTATGGCTTCTACAAATTTGAAGTCTATGATTTTGGCTCCAACAAATTGCTTTATTCAAGAGGATATAATACTCTTTTTAATGAATGGAAAACAACAGAAGAAGCAAAACACACCTGGAGAAGTTTTGTTGAAACAGTAGTTTTTCCTTTTCCAAAAAATAAAATAATTGTTAAATTCTACAGCCGAAACAAACAGGATTTATTGGATTTGGTTTTCACTTATAATGTTGACCCAATCAATTATTTTATTTCAAAAGGATTGAAACTGGAATGTAAGACTTTTAAAGTTTTAAACTCTGGGAATTCGTCAGAAAAACTTGATATTGTTATTATTCCTGATGGATATACCAAAAGTGAGATGAAGCAATTTCATAAAGATTGCGAAAAAGTTAAAGCTTGGTTTCTTAATGCTAAACCTTTTTCTGAAAATAAAGATAAAATAAATATTTGGGGAGTTGAAGCAATTTCAGAAGAAAGCGGAACTGATTTACCCGGTGAAAACATTTGGAAAAACACTGTTTTAAACACAACTTTCTACACTTTTGATTCTGAGCGTTATTTAACAACAAGTGATAATAAAGCTGTAAGAAATGTCGCAGCAAATGTTCCTTATGACCAGATTTTTATTCTGGTAAATACTGAAAAATATGGCGGAGGCGGAATATTTAATTTATGGACTGTTATAGCAGCCGGAAATAAAGCAGCATCCTTTTTAACTTTGCATGAATTTGGTCATGGATTTGCCGGTCTTGCTGATGAATACTATACATCTGACGTTTCTGTAAATGACTATCATCCATTAAATATTGAACCATGGGAGCCAAATATTACTACTTTGGTGAGCTTTGAATCTAAATGGAAAAATATGATTGACGAGAAGACTCCTGTTCCAACTCCAATAGATAAAAAATATTTCCAAAGTATTGGATTATTTGAAGGAGCCGGATATGTAACAAAAGGTGTTTATCGTCCATATTATGATTGCACTATGAAATCTGTTGTTTATGATTATTTCTGTCCCGTATGCCAATTGGCAATTCAACGAATGATTGATTTTTATGCGAAATAAAACTTAGAAATTTCGAAAACTAATACGAAATCAGTGTATAATTTAGAATTCCTTGTTTTTTATTGTAATTTTTTGGATATTTGAAAAATAATTATCACATAATATTTTGCATAAATGATTTCTGTTGTTATAATTGATGATGAAAAAAAGTCCCGTGATACTCTTCATGGACTTTTAAATAAATTTTGCCCTAATGTTACAATTCTAGGACAAGCCGATGGTTATAAGTCGGGAGTTGAAGAAATTAAAATTCGAAAACCTGATGCAGTTTTTCTCGATATCCAAATGCCTGATGGAAGTGGATTTAAAGTTCTGGAAGAATTTGAAGTAATAAATTTTGAAGTAATTTTCACAACTGCCTACGACCAATTTGCAATAAAAGCAATAAAATACAGTGCCCTGGATTATCTCTTAAAACCAATTATCCCCGAAGAACTTGTTGATGCCGTTGAAAAAGTTGAACAGAAAAAACTTAAAGGCAACATAAACAGCAATATTAAAGTTTTACTCGAAAATGTTAAAATTGGTAATCAGGAGCCAAAGAAAATTGTGTTATCAACATCCGAGGGAATGCATATTATTGATGTAAAAGACATTGTAAGATGTCAATCAGATGACTATTATACGAGGTTTTTTCTAACCAATGATAAAATGATACTTATTTCAAAAACATTAAAAGAAAATGAAGAATTACTAAAAGGTCATAATTTTTTAAGACCCCATAAATCGCACCTTATTAACACATCTTTTATTAAAAGTTATGTTAAATCCGATGGAGGTTATATCATTATGAAAAATGGGAATAAAATCCCTGTATCGAGAAGAAAAAGAGAATTAGTATTAGAAACCATTAATAATTTGTAGAACAAAATTGTTAATTATTAGCAAATAAAAAGCAAGACATTAATTTAAGTCGCAAATTCATCATATCTTTGCCAAAAAAACATAAATATTACACCGTTAACTGATTATTACGAGCCGTTAACTGGTTTTTCATTTCAAAAAGAATTTAATAATGCTAATTTTATGGCTGTTTAGTTGATGAAATTGCACTAAATAATTATAATATGGAAAAATTTATTTATTTACTTATCGGAATTGGATGGATAGTTTACAGCATATATAAAAGGAGTCAAAAGCAAGCTGCAAAACAAACACATCAACCTTCTTCACAAAATCAAACCAGTCCGAAAAGCCTACTTGAAGAATTACTATTAGGTGAGGACTTTAAAAACATTCCTATTGAAACAGATGAATCAGATCTTCCATATAGAAATCAAATTCATGATGAAGAGGCAATAAGCTTTAACCAGGCTTTTGAAAAAACATCAAATATAAACAAAACTTACAGCAAAACACCACTAACACGCATACAACAAAAAACACAAGATATAGAACAAGCGGTAGAAGATGAAGCAATAAATTTGCTTGACTTAAACGATTTTGATTTGAGGAAAGCTGTTATTTATTCTGAGATTTTGAAAAGGCCATATTCATAGTAATGAGACACTTAGAATTCGCAGGTTTTTTTTTTGGATAATACACTTATTTATTTTTATCTTTACCGCCTTTTTAAGCACAAGGAATTATTGAACATAAAAATACAGGTATGTTGAAGAAATTACTATTTACAATAGCAGTAACACTAACATCAATGTTAGTATTTTCACAATCCGGAACTCTGAAGGGAGTAATAACGGATAAAGACACAAAGGAAGCAATCCCTTTTGCAAACATTGTAATTGAATCTGGAGGTAAACAACTCGGAGGTACAACTACTGATTTTGATGGAAATTACACTATCAAACCTATTCCCCCTGGAAAATACGATGTTAAAGCAACTTATGTTGGTTACAAAAACTTAATGATTCAAGGTGTTATTATCAACTCAGATAAAATTCGATTTCTTGATATTACAATGGAATCAACATCAATTACTCTTGCAACTTTTGAAACAGTTGCATACCAAGTTCCACTTATTGATAAAGATGAAACTTCAACCGGAGGAACAATGACTGCTGAAGAAATTGAAAAAATGCCCGGCAGGTCAGCTGAATCAGTAGCGATTTCAATTGGTGGGGTATTTTCTGCCGATGGCGAAATGGGAAGTATTCGTGGTGCAAGAACTTCAGGAACTGTTACCTACATTGACGGTGTTAGAGTTAGAGGAAGCTCTAGCCTTCCAAAATCAGCCTTAGGACAAGTTTCAGTAATTACAGGTGGAACTCCCGCAAGATATGGGGATGCAACCGGTGGTATTGTTAACATTACAACAAAAGGACCATCAAGAGAATTTGGTGCAGGAATGGAATTAATAACTTCTCAATATCTTGATAGATTTGGTTATAACCTTATGGGACTTAATGTCCAGGGTCCACTTATCAAAGGAAAAGACACAACACAAAACACATCTCTTCTTGGTTTCTTCCTGGCTGTCGAAGGTGGATACTTTGCTGACAACAGACCTTTTGCTATTCCTTATTATACTGTAAATGAGGATTATTTAAGAGAGCTTGAAGCAAACCCATTACGACCTACAGGAACCGGATTCGGTGCTTACCAAAATTCACTATACGTTCGTAAAGAAAACTTAACCGAAGTAAAACATAAATCTGATGCTGGTTCAGGAAGTATTAACTTATCAGGAAAAATTGATGTTAGGTCAACTGAAACCACTAACCTTACTTTTGGAGGTCAATTAAATTACGGAAGAGGAAGACTTTGGAGTTATGCAAATTCATGGTTTAACTCAAAAAACAATGGTGAGTATATTTCAAGCACCTGGCGAGTTTATGGTAAATTCACTCAACGCTTCCCTGCAGCAAAAGACAGTAAATCACTCATTAAAAATGTTTATTATTCGATTCAGGCTGATTATTCAAGAAGTGATTACAAACAGCAAAACATGGATCATGGTGATAATATTTTTAATTACGGATATGTTGGGAAATTCAAAACTTATAAAATAAAATCTTACGAATTAGGCTCAGACACAGCTCTAGGATATAATAATGTGTGGGTTCATAATGGGTTCTTTGATACATTATACTCTTTCCAACCTTCTGAGATTAATCCTGATTTATCAGCTTATACTTCAAATTATTATAGCCTGTATCCTGAAAGCTCTCCTCTTTATAACAACTACACAATTGTTCAAACTGGCGGAGCCTTATTAAATGGAAACCTTCCTGCTTCACGTAATGGAAGCGTATATGGTATGTTTACTAATACAGGTACTCCTTATGGAGGATACAGCGTTTCAAATTCAACTCAAATTGGAATCAATGCAAACGGTTCTGCAGATATTGGAAACCATGAAATTCAGTTTGGATTAATGTATGAACAAACATCTTCAAGAGGTTATTCATACGATGCGGTTGGATTATGGACACTAATGCGCCAATTAGCAAATAAACATATTGAGCAAAGAGACCTTGCAAACCCACATCCTGTTTTTGATGCAAATGGAGTTTTCCAGGACACTATCTGGTATGATAGATTATACGATGAATCATCACAGGCATTCTTTGACCTTAATCTTAGAAAGAAACTTGGACTTGCAGTTAACGGGCTTGATTGGATTGACATTGATAATTTAGACCCAACAACTTTTACTGTTGACATGTTCAATGCCGATGAGCTATTAAATAATGGTAACGCTTATGTATCTTATTACGGATATGACCACACAGGAAAACCTTTAAAAAACAAACCAAGTTTTGATGATTTCTTTACAGAAACTGATGAATTTGGAAATTTCACAAGGGCAATCGGAGCCTTTGAACCTAACTATATGGCAGGTTATATTCAAGATAAATTTGCTTTCAAAGACCTTATTTTCAATATAGGTTTGCGTGTTGACAGATATGATGCAAATCAAAAAGTTTTAAAAGACCCTTATTTATTATTTGATGCTAAAACAGTTAATGAAGTTACTGACCTTGGAGATCACCCTTCAAACATGGGCAGTGACTATATAGTTTATGTTAATGACGTTTTCACTCCTACTTCAATTTCAGGTTATAGAAATGGTTCCGTTTGGTATAATGCTGAAGGTGCTGAAATTGCTGACCCATCAATTCTTGAAGGTGCATCAGGAATTGCTCCTTATTTAGTTGACCCTAATGATAATGTTGTTAGCTCTAAAGCGTTTAAAGATTACGAGCCTCAAATTAGTGTAATGCCTCGAATTTCATTCTCATTTCCTATTTCTGATGAAGCTCTTTTCTTTGCTCACTATGATGTGTTAACAAAACGTGCAACCGAAGGCGAGCAATTGAATCCAACAAGCTACTATTATTTAACAAGTTTGGGTCAAAGTGTTATTAGCAATCCTAATCTAAAACCTGAACAAACAATTGATTATGAATTAGGTTTTCAACAAAAGATTAGTAATTCATCCTCATTGAAATTCTCAGCATATTATCGTGAAATGCGAGATATGGTTCAAGCATACAGATTTAGCCAGGCTTATCCTGTGTCATATATTTCTTACAATAATATTGACTTTGGTACTGTAAAAGGTATGACGATTTCTTACGACCTTAGAAGAACAAGCAATGTTTGGGTTAAAGCAAGTTATACAATGCAATTTGCTAACGGAACAGGTTCTTCTGCAACATCAGGAATCAATCTTGTTGCTTCCGGTCAACCTAACTTAAGAACTCTTAATCCTTATGGTTTTGACCAAAGACATCAAATTAAAACAACAGTTGACTTTCATTTTGATGAAGGCAAAAAATATAATGGACCTAAATTTTCAAAACGAATTAGAGAAAAATCATCTAATACACCTAAATTCTTAGGCAGAGGTGAAAAAACTGATAAAGTTAAAATTATTGCTCCACTTGAAAATACCGGTTTTAACGTTACATTTAACGGTGGTTCAGGAACTCCATATAGTCGTCAAAGGAATATTACTTCAGGAGTTCTTGGCGGTGGTGCTTCTTCATTACAAGGACAAATCAATGGTTCAAGATTACCATGGCAATTTAGAATAGATGCAAGAATTGATAAAGACGTCTATTTAAAATTTGGAAAAGGAAGTGATAAAGACAAAAAATTCGCTTATTTAAATATTTATTTACAAATTCTAAATGTACTTAACTCTGAAAATATAATGGGTGTTTATAGAGGAACAGGTAATCCTGACGATGATGGTTATTTAGCTGCTGCCGAATTCCAAAATGCAATAGAATCTCAAAATGACCCAACAGCATTTAGAGAAATGTATGAAATTAGAGCAAACAGCCCATATAACTATAGTTTACCACGAAGAATTCGTTTAGGTGTTGTACTTAATTTTTAATCTCTAATTCACTAAAAAAGATATGAATATTAAAACTCAGAATATCATGAAAAATATGCTTCGTTACTTATTTTTAATAATTTTCATTGCTGGATTAATTTCAACAAGCACATTTGCTATAAATAATCCGGAAGATGGAAAAAATAAATCAGGCAATAAAATTGCAGCCACAGCTTGCTTACCTGCAAAATCAGCTACTGACTTAAGCTTAAATAATGTTAGAGCCAGAATAATGACCGGTGGTGATATGTGGTGGGATCTTCAGGGAAATGCAAGATATTATGTCCCAAATGACAAAGAATCTACTACAACTTCTATGTTTTCTGCCTCACTTTGGATGGCAGGAGTTGACGTAAACGGTCAGTTAAAATGTGCTGCACAACGTTATAGAGGTATTGGAAATGACTATTGGCCTGGTCCTCTCAGAACTGATGGTACTGCTTCGATTGACGCTGAAACTTGTGATGAATATGACAAGATTTTTACAATTAACCGAAGTGATGTAAACGAATTTATTGCTTGGTTTGAAGATCCTGACGCTTATCCTGATTATAAAGGAGTTCCAAAAAGCATAACCGACTGGCCAGCTCATGGTGATATAACTATGGGACAATCATACTACCTTGCTCCATTTTTTGACAGAGATGGTGATGGAAATTATGACCCTGGACAAGGTGACTATCCTTATTACGACACTGATAATTCTCTATGCAAGCAACCTGATTTAACCATGGAAGGAAACGGAATCCTGGTTGACCAGGTTTTAAAAGGTGACCAAACTTTATGGTGGGTGTTTAATGATAAAGGAAATATTCATACTGAAACAACAGGTGCACCAATTGGCACAGAAATCAGAGCACAGGCTTTTGCTTTCGCTACTAATGATGAAATAAACAATATGACCTTTTATTCTTATGAAATTATTAACCGCTCAACTTATCGTTTAACTGAAACATATTTTAGCCAATGGGTTGACACTGACCTTGGTTACTCTCATGATGATTATGTAGGTTGTGATATTTTAAGAGGTTTAGGTTATTGCTACAATGGAGACCAATTTGACGAAGATGGAAATGGTGCAACAGGATATGGCTCTC
>JAIPBB010000041.1 GCA_021739805.1 Saprospiraceae bacterium
TGCTTATTTCGAGAAAAATACTGACAAGGATAATTTTGTTGAGAAGTTCAGGATTTTCTTTAAAAACAGAACTGCTGTTGTTCTTACATCACTTTACTTGCTTCATGTGATTGGTTTGCTTTACACAACCGATTTTGACTATGCATTGAAAGACCTTAGAACTAAAATACCACTTTTACTTATTCCTCTTTACTTTGCGACCAATATTCAATTTGAAAGAAAAAGGTTTGAAACTTTATTATTAATATTTGTTTGGGCTGTTTTCGCCGGGACTTTTTGCAGTTCCTGGGCTATGCTAAGCAGGGATATTATTAATACCAGGGAAGCATCATTATTTATCGACCATATTAGATTTAGCTTAATGATTTGTCTGGCGATTTTTATCCTGATTTATTTTATTCAGAGTGAAAATTACCTGCAGAAATATAAAATCATTTTTGCTGCTTTTGCACTTTGGTTTATTGTGTTTCTTTTTTGGATGCAATGGTTTACTGGTATTGCCATTAGCCTTATCTCAAGTTTGTTTTTAGCTATTTATCTTGTGGTTAAAATCAAAAATATTTTCTATAAATCAATATTGCTTGTTTTTTTTATTTTAACTCCAATTTTAATTACTGTTTTTATTTCAACAACGATTAAAGAATATAACCACATTCCTAAAATTAAATTTGAAAATCTTGAGAAACTTACAGCTTCTGGAAATCCATATGTTCACGACATAATAAATTACCCAATCGAAAATGGGAAATATATAGGTTTATATATTTCGTGGAAGGAGCTTAAGGATGAATGGAATAAAAGAAGCAAATTTGATTTTAATGGAAATGACAAAATCGGACAAAACATTAAGTACACAATTTTACGATACCTAACATCAAAAGACTTAAGAAAAGATGCTGAAGGTATTCGGGCTTTAACAGAAAAAGATATTGAAGCAATCGAAAATGGTGTTGCCAATATTCATTATAACGATAAAGTAAACTTTAGAAAACGTTTGTATGTTATACTTTGGGAATATAATCACTATAAAATGTTCGATGACCCAAGCGGTCACTCAGTTACTCAACGCTTTGAATTCTGGAAAACATCAGTGCAAATAATTAAAGATAATTGGCTGATTGGTGTTGGAACCGGCGACATGAACTCTGCTTTCGAAAAGCAGTATATTAAAATGAATTCTAATCTGTCTTCCGAATGGCGTTTAAGGTCGCATAATCAGTATTTATCAATTACTGTAGGATTTGGAATGATTGGATTTTTGTGGTTTCTAATATTTATATTTTATCCACCAATCAGAGAAAAAAAGCTTTTCGATTATTTATATTTTATTTTTTTAGTTATCATTTTACTTTCAATGTTAACTGAAGATACTATTGAATCTCAGGCAGGAGTTACCTTGTTTGCCTTCTTCAACTCATTCCTGTTATTGGGAAGAAAAAAAGAAAATCAATTATAAAATCCGAATAATTTTATACTTTAGCCTCCATAAACTCTTGATTACATGAGAAAGCTGGAACTTAACATTACTTTTACGGAATTTGAAAAGCTTGATGAGCTAAATTCTGAAGACAAAAGATTAGTTTTAAAGGCTGCAGAAGCACTAAAATCAGCTTATGCACCTTATTCCCAATTTAAAGTTGGAGCAGCAATTTTAATGAATGATGGACAGATTTTTTCAGCTAACAATCAGGAAAATGCAGCTTATCCTTCAGGTTTATGTGCTGAACGAGTTGCCATTTTTTATGCTGTTGCTCAAAACCCAGGCGTTGCGGTGAAATCTATTGCAGTTGTTGCAAAAGCTGAAGACTTTAAAATAAAATCTCCTGTTTCTCCCTGTGGAGCTTGCCGTCAGGTTATTTCTGAATATGAAAAACTTTACAAACAGAAAATAAGAATTATAATGAAAGGAGATACAGATAAAATTATCATTGCCGAAAGCATTGAAGATTTGCTCCCTCTAACATTTCACGAAGAACAACTAAAAAAATAAAAAATGAAGAAGAAAATGATTTTAATGGCAGTTTTGGTAATAATTTTTGCAATGAAGGCTGACAAACCTGCTTACAAAATGTTTACTGCCAAAGGAAAAAATACTACTTATTCTAATTTACTGAAAGATGCTAAAGATGCTGACATTATTCTTTTTGGCGAACTTCATAATAATCCGATTTGTCATTGGTTAGAATATGAACTTACAAAAGACCTTTACGAAATTGTAAAAGAAAAATTGATTCTGGGTGCAGAAATGTTTGAAGCCGACAATCAACTTTTGATTGATGAATACATTACACGCAAATTCGACCGTAAACAATTTGAATCACAAGCCCGATTATGGCCAAATCATAATACTGATTATCGTCCTTTAATTGACTTTGCTGCCGATAGCAATCTACGGTTTATTGCTACAAATATCCCCAGAAGATACGCTTCAATAGTAAGTCAAAAAGGTTTTGAAGGTTTGGATGAACTTAAACCTGAAGCAAAAAATTATATTGCACCATTACCAATAAAATATGATCCGGAATTAGATTGTTATAAAAAGATGCTTAATATGATGGGTAGCATGGGCGGACGACATATGAACCCGAATTTACCAAAGGCCCAGGCAATTAAAGATGCAACTATGGCTCATTTTATTCTTAAAAACTGGACAAAAGGTGATAAATTTCTGCACTATAACGGCTCTTATCATTCTGACAACTTTCAATCAATTGTTTGGTATTTAAAACAACAAAATCCTGATTTGAAGATTCTGACAATTGCATCTGTAACACAAGACGATTGCGATAAATTATTAGAAGAAAATGAAAATAAAGCGGATTATATTATTTGTATTCCGGAAAGTATGACTCCCACATACTAAAATTTTAAAAGCCTGACATTTGTTTCAGGGTTCACACTTTGACTTTGCTCAATGCAGGGGTTTCGGGTAGCACAAATGAAAAGCGATTAAAGCAATCCATTACATCATGCTAGTGTTAACAGATTGCTTCACTTAGTCCATAGGTATGATAAGTACAAACAACACCTAAAAAAGTTTTACTTTGAAAGTAGGATATCAATATAAACAGGCAAATGGTCGCTAAAACCACCTAAATATTTAGGTCCTGAAAAAGTTCTGAAAGGCATCATTATTCCATTTTCTTTTTCTTCAAGTAAAAAGTCCGGTTTGAAAATTTCGGCTTTATTGTTTTTAATAATAAGTTTTTCGCTTCCACCAAGTAAAGCTCCTGAAACTATTATTTGGTCAAACATATTCCAATTATATCCAATTGCATCTTTATAAACCAAAGAACCTTGTCCGTTATTTTTCTTTTCTATCATCAAATTATAAAGTGATGTTGCTTCCGTTTCGATTATAGTATTTACTGTATCATTTAATGCCTGTGCTTTAAGAATATTGGGACTCAATGCCTTTAAAGATTCCGTAAGGCTTTTATCATTGGGTTCATCATTCAAATCTCCCATAATAATAATATTTGCTTCAGGATTTACTTTTAGGATTGAATCGACAATTTTCTTTTGTACTTGAGCCACAAACATTCTTTTTGGCTCAGAAGCAGCTTGTCCTCCCCAACGTGATGGCCAATGATTTATAAAAAGATGAATAGTGTCGTGATTTAAAACCAAACCCTTAACATATAAAATATCACGTGTTCGTAAGCTTTTATCAAAAGGACAATCAATCCTGATTGCTTCAGAATAAATTGGTTTAAACTTTTCGGGGCGATATAAAAGTGCATTATCAATTCCTCTTGCATCGGGTGATTCAAAATGTACAATTCTGTAATTGAATTTTTTTAAAGCAGTTTTTTTAACTAAATGATTAAGTACAAAAAAGTTTTCAATTTCACACAGGCCAATAATGCCGGGAGCTTCCCATCCACCAATATTCATTATAACCTTTGCAATATTATTTTCTTTTTTGTAAAATTTATAGTTATCCCAATGATTTTTGCCTTTTGGGGTAAAATCTTCGTCTCGTTTTAAGCTGTCATCATAAATATCGAATAAATTCTCGGCATTATAAAATACTATTCGAACACCTTTATCTTCCCTGGGAGTTGAGTCAAAAGAATCGGCATTGGCAGATTTATTCTGTGACCAAATGGTGAGAAAGAATATTAAAAAGCAAGCAATAAACAATAGTCTCTTAAGCATTATTCATTATATTTAAAAGCGAAATTACAAAAACTTCAAGTAGTCCGGACACTCCAAACTTTAGGCACTCCAAACTTTAGGCACTCCAAACTCCCTACCTAACAATGATTTTCCCATTTATCAAATCATCATCAGTTTGAATTTGATAGAGATAAATTGCCGGTTTAAGTTTAGAAATATCAAGTTTAAAGAAATCATTAAAAGACATTGGGCTTAGTATTTCATCAATTACTTTTTTCCCAATAGAATTGTAAATTGAAATTCTCAAATCACCATTTACTGGTAAACTGCTGGTAATATTTACAATATCACTTGCAGGATTTGGGAATACTTTAAATTCATTTTTTAAATTCCCGTTTTCATCAATTGAAAGAGGTTTATAAGTAAGATTTAATGAGTCGATATATAAAACACTTCCAACACCTGCATAAGGTGAATCATCCATTATATTGCTAGATGCAAACGAAATATTCAAAGTGTCGATAATTGGCCAAGCATTATAATTTAATGGAACTTCAAAATAAGTATAATTGTATGCAGCAGGAAGTTTGACAATATTGCTGTCAACCATAATAGTATCAGTAGCAGTATAATCCAATGAAAACATAGCTGCAAGAGCTGTGTCGGGTCCAACCGGAGTGTATTTATACCAACCTGTAAGTTTGTGTGGGTTTTGCGTTACTGCCATTCCACCAACTGGTCCATTGTCTCCGAAATAACCATTTGTAATATAGCCAATAGTATCATCAAAAACACCTTGAGTTTCAAGCCTTAAAGCATATGTTCCATGATAAGCATCAGTTGATTTTGTTGCTGAAAATGAATTATTATAAATTCCGGTGAAATTTAAAGTCCACCAATCGTCCGGTTCTTCAATAGAAACAGGATTCCAGTTTTCAAATCCGCTATTAGGAATTTGTGTAACATTTCCGCTTAGCTCAAGATTGTCCATTTGAAGCCAGCTTCCGGGAACTTTTACTCTATCCAAATTTGAGCAACTGGCAATAAAAATCATAGAATCAGGATTAACAGGCAACATCCAGGTTATGGGAATTGATTTCATTTTCCAACTACTTTGAACTCCAAGAAAGGTTTGAAATGCCATACCAACATAAGCTCCAAGTTTTGTAAATATAACAGCAACCACTGCAGTATCAGTAGTTAATACATTATATTTTACAGCAACTTTCAATGTATCGGGTTTGTCAGTGTAAGATATTCCTCCTAAATTGCCCTGGCTCCCACTTCCCAAAATTAATGTTCCAGCTACCGTATCATTTCCCTGAACAATTGTGCTAAGTTTAATTGAATAGCTACCTGAATATTTATCAGTAGATTTTACGGTATTGCCCGAATTTGTTAACAAATAAGCAAACATATTTGAAGTCTGAAACGAATCAGGTTCTTCATAAAGTGTTTTATTTGTCCAGTTTTCAAAACTGCTGTTTAAAATTGATTGCGCCTTTATGGATACAGAAATAACCATCAACGCTAAAACGAAAAGGGTGATTTTTGCTTTCATCTGTATAATTTTTTTATTTTTCATGTTCAAATATACAATAATATTAATTGGTTCTTACACTAAAAGTTGTAGTTTTTCAACAAAGGCATGCAAATAACTTTATTTAAATCAAGAGGTGAGAGTCATTAAAAAAAAAGTAAATCAATTTCAAATTGATGCCTAATTGAATTATCTTTATCCTCAATTATAAAAATTGAAGTCTATGAAAAAGCTATATCTCTTTATAGGATTTAAAACTACCTTTATTAAAGTTTTTATAAAGATAACGCTAATATCAATTGCTCTACTGCTTTCATCCTTTCAAATGTCAATTGCACAAAATCTTGAAAACAGCAGTTTCGATTCCATTTATATTGGAGGCATCGACAGAATCTGGGATTGGACAACCTCTGACGGATTTTTAATCAGAACGACTTATTATAATGACACTGTAACTTCATTAAGTCCAAATACCCAGTACGGACCTGCACCTGAAATCCTGTTTAATATTGGTTTTGACTTTACTACACCATATTCAAATGTGGCAATAATACTCAATTCAACTCCAACGTTGAAGAAAGAAAATGGACAAGCTTTTGACAGTTATATTACCAATGGCACACATTTCACAACCGGTCAAGATGGATATACTGATTTCAGCAAGGGCGGTTCACCTTTTCCTTATCGCCCTTTAAAATTAAATGGGTTTTATCAATATTTTGATACTATTCCATCGACACAAGATTCAGGGAAATGCACTATTTTATTAAAGAAATATAATACAACTCTTAATCAAATTGACACTATTGCTTATGTTGAAAACACTGTGGCATTTACCACAACTTCAGGCTGGGCATATTTTGATGTTCCTATAAATTATTTATCTGCTGCAACACCCGACTCAATAGTTGTAACATTTTATGCAAGCACCAGACCTGATGAAGCGTCAGCACTTTGGGTAGATGAATTATCGTTTCAATTTATTTCGACTGGAATGACTGAATCACCAGGAAATCCAAATTTGCCGACTATTTACCCTAATCCTGCTTCCGGCTTAATTAATATCGAAGGCAATCTTGGATTTCAATCTTACAGAATTTTGGATATAAGAGGAAAGGAATTAAAAACAGGAAGATTTGCCAATCAAATCTCTATTGAAGATTTGCCGAATCAAATATTGATTTTGCAGTTAATTTCCGAAACTGGAATGGTTAATTCATATAGAATTGTAAAGATTTAAAACACATTAAGAATTATTAATATAAAGCTCAAATTATGGAAAACACAACAATCTTTCAGGCTTATTTGATAACATTTGTGGTCTGTACATCATTAACAGTCGGTTTGTTAATCTTAATAAATAAAGGTCTTAAAAAGTTCTTTAATGACCTAAGCCATGACAGTGAAATTTCAAAATTTTTCGTCAAGCTGACTAATATAATAATACTGCTTGGTGGAATGGGTGCAGCACTGACTAGTGGTTACAACTCAGGCGAAGATACTAATTGGCTGACTCTAAGCTGGGATGTTGCTGAACAATTAGAAGATTCCTTAGGGCGACTTTTGATTATAATGATGATTTTTGCAATTACATTCTTCATCCTTCACCTGGTTACAAGACGAACTAACAAATGAAAAACTGGACAGAATTTCATATTGGTATCGTTTATTTTTCAGGACTAATTATCTCTATAATTACTGGTATTGTGGTTTTATTGTATTTAAGACCAATTAAATCTATAATAAAGAAAATCACAGGGAAACTAGATTTTGTTTGGAATACCAGTTTTAAAATATCGGTTTTAATGGCGGGATTTTTAGGTGCACTATCTGTTTCATATAGAAGTTGTAATGGTAGTTACAACCTCTTAATCGAATCCAGATATGAAACTGCAATGAAAGGTATTGAACAAGTTTCAGTTTCATTTGAACACATCGCAATGATTTTAGGAATTTGGCTGCTAATTTTCTTGATTTTTCACCTAGCTTTAAACAGAAAAAATAACAATTCTATTAAGCAATAAGAAGTATTTAAAACTATCAATTTCTAATTACCAGTTAATTTTCAGAAGAAAAATCCGCGAGTAACAACAAAGGGTGTTTAAACGTCAGAACTAATGACCTTTTTAGATATTAAAACCCAAAAAATGAAAATCTTTTTATTTATTGCCTGCATCTTTTGCCTGTGTTTTGGTAATGGACAATCCCAAAATATAAAAAACTTAGTGTTTGAAGGAGCCGGCATCAGAGGACTTGCTTACGCAGGTGTTATTGAAGAATTTGAAAAAAATGGAATAATTGATAACATTGAAAAAGTAGGAGGAACTTCGGCGGGTGCAATCACTGCATTAATGGTTTCATTAGGCTATTCTTCTGATGAAATCATCAATATTGTTGCCAATACAAAATTCCAGAAATTTAATGATGGAAGATATATTTTCTTTGGTGGTTTTTATCGCATGAAGAAAAGCTATGGATGGTATCGAAATGATAAGTTTTTAAAATGGCTGGAAAAAATTATTGAATTTAAAACAGCTAATTCTGAAATAACATTTAGCGAATTGCATTCTCAGGGATATAAGGATTTATATGTCACAGCAACTTGTCTTAATAAACAAAAGTTGATAGTTTTTTCGCATGAAACTTATCCTGATATGAAAATCAAAGATGCAGTTAGGATTTCTATGTCGATTCCTCTTTATTTCAAAGCTGTTTTTATTGACAGTAAAGGTAAAGTTTACGAAGACCCTAAAGAAAGAAATAATCTTGACCTTGTTGTAGATGGTGGAGTTATTGGCAATTTTCCAATATTTTTATTTGATAGTTTAGGAGTTGATTCTGATAATAACCAAATAAGGATAACTAATCCGGAGACAATTGGAATCAGAATTGATTCCGATATGCAAATCCAAAATGATTCACTCTCAAAAGAACTGGCAGCAATACCAATTAATGATATTCAGGATTATATTTCAGCATTTTACACATTGGTAATTGAAAATTTAAACCGCAATCAATTAATAGAAGAAGATTGGAATAGGACAGTTTCTGTTTCGTCTGTAGGTGTTGGACCAAAAATAAAAATGTTGTCCAAAACAGAAAAAGAAAAACTGGTAGAAAGCGGAAGAAAATCTGCTATGGCTTTTTTAAAAAATTATTGAAACCACCATCCATTAGAGTTCTTCTCTTTCACTTCTTGCTTTCTGTTATCTCATCCTAAAAGGCTTATATAGAAACCTATTTTCATCTAACTTACATTTAATCTATAAAATGCAAATCCATGAGTAACAAAAAAGAGCTTTTAACGTCATTGCTAAAAATAAATAACCTAAAAAAAGAAAATTGTTTTTTAAATCATTATTAAAGTTTACATTGTTGTTGTGTTTAATCTTAGTTAGTTTTGTGTCAAAATCTCAAACTTTGAACGAAAAACAAAATATCTATTTAATTCCCGGCATTGGTGGTGATGAACGGTCTTTTAAGAATTTGAAATTTGACACCACTTTTTTTGATATTATCCATATTAAATATGAAATTCCAAATAAAGGAGAAGATTTACAAACTTATGCTTTAAGATTAGCTGAACAAATAGACACAACTAAGGGCTTTTTTCTAATTGGTGTATCTCTTGGTGGAATGATTGCAACTGAAATCAATGACAAATTAAATCCCACAAAAACTATCATAATTTCCAGTGCTAAATGTCGGACTGAACTTCCTGCACGATATAGATTTCAAAGCACTTTACCGATTTATAAAATTGTACCAAAAGGATGTATTAAAAGAGCTTCATTTGTTGCACAAGCAATTGTTGAACCTGATCGAAAAAAGGAGAAAGAAACCTGCATTGCAATGTTAAAGGATAAAAATCCTTTTTTTCTAAAAAGAACAATTGAGATGATTGCCAACTGGGAAAGAACTGATTACGATCAAAACATTATCCATATCCACGGAAATAACGACCACACAATTCCTATTAAAAATGTAAAATACAATTTTCTAATAGAAGATGGTTCGCATATGATAATTCTAACAAGGAGTAATGAGATTGGCAAGCTTATTAATTCAATATTGAAAAACTTAAATTGAACTTTTCTTTTTTATTTCTATATGCCTCCCCAAAATAAGCTTATTAATAAAACTGTTTTCGTCTAATTCGCATAAAGCAAAATATTACTTTGTATCAGTTTGAGAAATAAAGTCAGCAGGCAATTGCTTTCGCATCTCAATCACAATTTAGCTAGAAAATAGCTTTTGACAAAAGGCATTAAAAGCCTTTGTATCGTACACATCATACAATTGTATTTCGGATTTTTTGCATTTCTCATTTGATTTATAAGTTTTTTTGCCTATTATTGTGAGCCATTGTTTTTAAGCCAAGCCTTTAATCCAAGCACTTAAAATACAATGGCTTATATTTTTATGACATTCAATTTTTTTTAAATAATTAATATTCAAGGACGTGTATAAATTAGAATCGAAAATCAACACAAACTCAGACGAATTCAAAAAAAACAAAGAAGAATTTTTGAAACTCCTGAATAATTATAAAGAAATTCACAAACAAGTTACAAGAGGTGGTTCAGAACGAGCAATTGAATTGCATAAAAGCCGCGGAAAACTTCTTGCCAGAGAAAGAATCGATTTATTGGTTGACCCAAATACTCCATTTTTGGAATTATCATCATTGGCCGCTTACAATCTTTATGATAATGGTTTTCCTTCTGCCGGTATTGTCACAGGAATTGGTTTAATTCATGGAAGAGAAACTGTTATAATTGCAAATGATGCAACCGTAAAGGGTGGCACTTATATGCAATACACAATAAAAAAACATTTACGTGCTCAGGAAATTGCATTGGAAAATCATCTTCCTTGCGTTTATCTTGTTGATTCCGGTGGAGCATTTTTGCCTGAGCAAGACACTGTGTTTCCTGACAGAGACCACTTCGGAAGATTCTTCTATAATCAGGCTCAATTATCAGCAAAGGGACTTCCTCAAATTGCAATCGTAATGGGTTCATGCACTGCAGGTGGAGCTTATGTTCCCGCCATGAGTGATGAAACAATTATTATTAAAAAACAAGGAACAATTTTCTTAGGCGGCCCCCCATTGGTAAAAGCTGCAACCGGTGAAGTTGTAACTCCTGAAGAATTGGGTGGAGCTGATGTTCACACCTCAATATCGGGTGTTGCTGACCATTATGCTGAAAACGACACTCACTCACTTCAGATTTGTCGTAATATTTTCGAGACAATGGAAAGCCGTCCAAAACAAATGCTTGATATTACAACTATTGAAGAACCGGCTTATGACCCAACTGAATTATATGGCATCGCTCCTGTTGACCTGAAAAAAATGATTGACCCACGTGAGGTTATCATGAGAATGGTTGATGGAAGTAAATTTCATGAATTTAAAGAAAGATATGCAACAACTATTGTAACAGGTTTTGCCAGAATTATGGGTTATCCTGTTGGTATTGTGGCAAATAATGGAGTACTTTTCTCTGAATCAGCATTGAAAGCAACGCATTTTATTGAAATCTGTACCGAAAGAAAAATACCTTTAATCTTCCTTCAAAATATTACCGGTTTCATAGTAGGTAAAAACTACGAAAGAGGTGGAATTGCGAAAGATGGAGCGAAATTAGTTCATGCTGTTGCCAACACAAACGTTCCAAAATTTACAGTAATTTTTGGTGGTTCATTTGGTGCCGGAAACTACGGTATGGCTGGAAGAGCATTTGGTCCAAGATTACTTTTCATGTGGCCAAATGCAAAAATTTCCGTTATGGGTGGTCTTCAGGCTGCTAATGTTTTAATAACAGTAAAAAAAGACCAGTACGAATCACAAGGTCTTGAAATGCCAAAGGATGAAATGGACAAAATGATGAGTACGATTACAGCAAAATATGATAAGGAAGGCTCAGCATATTACAGTACTGCAAGACTTTGGGATGATGGAATTATTGACCCGGTTGACACAAGAAGAGTGATAGCTATGGGTATTGCAACTTCATTGAACAAGTTGTATCCTGAGCAAAAATATGGTGTGTTTAGAATGTAAGTAGGTTTCAAATTTCAGGTTTCAAGTTTCAGGTTATTGCCACTTGTTACCAGAAATTATTAATAATAATCGAAATGAAACAATACGAAAATATAGAATTCGAAATTCAAGATGCCATCGGAATTGTTTGGCTAAATCGTCCTGATAAGCATAATGCTATGAATGATGTGATGATTTCGGAAATCATTGATTGTTTTGAAAATATCAATAATCTTGAAAACATCAGAATTGTAAAACTTCAGGGAAGAGGTAAATCATTTTGCGCCGGTGCCGACCTGAATTATATGAAAGGCATTGCTGAATTTGGTTATGAAGAAAATTATCAGGACAGTTTAAGATTAGCAAAATGTTTTAATGTGATTTACACTTGCAATAAACCAACTATTGCAGTTATTCATGGAGCAGCAATTGGAGGTGCAAATGGTTTACTGGCAGCCTGCGATTTTGTTTATTGTGATGATGAAACTAAATTTGCTTTTAGTGAAGTTAAGTTGGGAATAGCTCCTGCAACAATTTCACCTTATGTTACAAAAAGAGTCGGAGAATATGGTTCCAGAGATTTAATGTTAACAGGAAGAAGATTTCAGGGAAAAGAAGCTGAATGGTATCGTTTGGTAAACAAATCATTACCAACAGAAGAACTTCAGGATTATGTCGATGGAGTTGTAAAGCTTTTAATGACAAGTGGACCTGCTGCAATGGCAGCATGCAAAAATCTGATTTATGATATTTCAAATGAATTAACATTTAAAGATTCTATTGATTATACAACAAAAATGATTGCTGAACTTAGAGCATCAAAAGAAGGACAAGAAGGGATGGCGTCTTTTCTTGAAAAGAGGAAACCGAAGTGGACTTTGTGATGTTTGATGTCAGATGTCAAATGTAAGGAAGTTGAAGAAGGCACAAGTAAAAAGGCAAAAGTTAAAATTAGAAAGGCAAAAGGCAAATGAGTGATTGGAGGCAATCCACAATTCAAGGCGTCATTGCGAGCGAAGCGAAGCAATCCCTTAATGAATGTGTAGAAAGATTATTTATAGATTGCTTCGCTTCGCTCGCAATGACGGAGTAAACAAGCAATCCAGACGGACGAAGAAACGAGAAACAAGAAACAAGCAACGAGTAACTAGAACAAATGAACGAATTCACAACCATAGAGCTAATAATCAGCGAAAACATCGCAACTATCTGGTTTAACAGACCGGAAGTTCGCAATGGATTCAATGAAACTATGATTGCTGAAGTTACTGAATGCATTAACTCAATTAATGAAAATCCTGAAATTAGAATTGTAGTTTTTAGGGGAAGAGGAAAATCATTTAGTGCAGGAGCAGATTTAAACTGGCTTGGAGGAGTTGCAAAATATAGTTTTGAAGAAAATTATAACGAAAGTTCAAAACTTGCTGATTGCTTTCATCTGATTTACACTTGTAAAAAGCCAACAATTGCAGTCGCTCATGGAGCTTCAATCGGTGGTGCAAATGGATTCCTAGCAGCATGCGATTTTGCATTTTGTGAAGATTCAACAGTTTTTTCTTTAAGTGAAGTTAAGATTGGAATTGTACCTTCATGTATTTCACCTTATGTGAGGAAAAGAGTTGGTGAATATATTTCAAAAGAATTAATGCTTTCAGGACAAAGATTTTATGGTAAAGAAGCTGAGAATTATAGGTTGGTTAATAAATCTTTAGCACCGGACTTACTCGAAGAATATGTCGGAAATACTATAAAACAATTATTAACAAGTGGATCTGATGCTATTTCTGCTTGTAAGAATCTGATATATGATATTTCAAATAAATTAACATTTTACGAATCAATTGATTATACAGCAAAAATGATTGCTGAACTTAGAGCATCAAAAGAAGGACAGGAAGGGATGGCGTCGTTTCTGGAGAAAAGGAAACCTAGTTGGGTAGAAAAGAGTCCGAAGTCGGAAGACGGAAGTCCGAAGATGAATTAGACAAGAAGTATATAAACAGATTGCTTCGCTTTGCTTCGACTCCGCTCAGCATGACGCTCACAATGACGATGCAAGTAATGAACAACGAGAAACAAGTAACGAGTAACGAGAATCAAGAAACAAAATTGAAACAGAAATAAACTCAAATGAAAAAATCAATAAAATTTAGCCTCGTCTATCGGGATATGTGGCAATCATCAGGGAAATACGTTCCACGTGTTGACCAGTTGAAAAAGATTGCTCCTGTAATTATCGATATGGGCTGTTTTTCAAGAATAGAATCAAACGGAGGTGCTTTCGAGCAGGTAAACCTTCTTTTCGGTGAAAATCCAAATACTGCTGTTCGCGAGTGGGTAAAACCATTTAACGAAGCTGGAATTCAAACTCATATGCTCGAAAGAGCTTTGAACGGAATCAGAATGTTTCCTGTGCCGAAAGATGTTAGAAAGCTAATGTATCAGGTTAAAAAAGCTCAGGGTGTTGACATTGCTCGTTCATTTTGCGGACTTAACGACCATCGTAATCTTGAACTTTCGATTAAATATGCAAAGGAAGCAGGAATGATTTCTCAGGCAGCTTTAAGTATTACTCATTCTCCCGTTCACACTGTTGAATATTTTATGGGTGTGGTTGACAAAGCAGTTGAATATGGAACTGATGAGATTTGCCTTAAAGATATGGCAGGAATCGGACGTCCGGCAACTTTGGGCAAACTCGTAAAAGCAATTAAAGATAAATATCCTCATATTATTGTTCAATATCATGGTCACTCTGGACCCGGGTTTTCAGTAGCTTCAATGTTAGAAGTTGCAAGAGCCGGAGCCGATTATCTTGATGTTGCTATGGAGCCACTTTCATGGGGAATGGTTCATCCGGATGTTATTACTATCCAAAATATGCTAAAAGATGACGGTTTCGACGTGCCGGAGATTAATATGAATGCATATATGGAAGCCAGGGCTTTAACTCAAAGTTTCATGGATGATTTTCTTGGATTTTTTATCGATAAGAAAAACAAGCACCTTTCGTCATTAATGATAAACTCAGGTTTGCCGGGTGGTATGATGGGAAGCTTAATGGCTGACCTTAAAGGTGTTCATTCAGGAATAAACAATATTCTTACTTCTCAGGGGAAAGATGAAATTTCTGAAGATGAGCTATTAATAAAGTTATTTGATGAAGTTGAATATATTTGGCCAATGCTTGGATATCCTCCTTTGGTAACACCTTTCAGCCAGTATGTGAAAAACACTGCATTGGTTAATGTTATGAATGTAATTCAAGGCAAAGGCAGGTTCGAGATGATTGATGTAAACTCCTGGGATATGATTCTTGGGAAAGCTGGATTACTCCCGGGTCCTTTAGCTCCTGAAATTCTTGAATTGGCAAAGAGCCAAAAGAAAGAGTTTTACACAGGAGTGCCACAAGATGCCTATCCTGATGTATTGGATGATTATCGTGCCGAAATGGAAAAGAATGCTTGGGAAACAGGCGAAAATGATGAAGAATTATTTGAGTTTGCTATGCACGAAACCCAATACAGAGATTATAAATCAGGAATAGCAAAAATTAGATTCGAAGAAGAAATAGCTAAACTAAAAGCACCAAAAACAGCTAAAACAATTGATATGAAAGCAACACCAAATCGTAGTTCATACAAAAAAGATAAAGTAAACGAAGAAATTGCTATTATGGCACTTCTTCAATATAGTTTCAAAAAGGCAACTTTGGATGAAAATCCTTATTGGCCAAAAGAACATAATATTTGGAATTCAATTGGATTCTGGCGAAAAGCAAATCAAGTACCAGTTACAAATGGAGATGAAGAGTTTTTGGTTGAAATCTTAAACCAATATAATGGCACTTATGAATTTCTTTTAAAAGGTGAAGTTTACAAATCTGATTTTCTTTTTATTGATAAAGGGGAGATTGACTTCTCAGTTAATGGTGACTGCTATTTTGCGAAAATACTTAAAGGAGCAAATTCAATGAATAAAGTCACCATTAATGGCACTGATTTTCAATTGAAAAGAAATGATATTCTTGATAATGATTTATCAGTTGAATCTTCGGAAGATGAAGCTGCAAGCGGAAATAATATTATTGCTCCAATGCCCGGTAAAGTATTTAAAATAATTGCAGCTGAAGGAGACAAAGTGGTTAAAGGAGATACGATTATTGTAATTGAATCAATGAAAATGGAAACAAGTATCACTGCAACCAAAGATGCTATTATTAAGAAAATCAATGTGAATTTGGGAGATATGATTGAGGGGAATACGATTTTGGCGGTATTGGAAGAGGAAGTTGTGGAAGTAGTAGTAGAAAAATAATAAAACTTGTCCGTACGAAGCGAAGCTAGTCCGTATGGATGGATGACAACTGAGAAATAACAAATAACAAGTTCCAAAATACAAATAAATTCCAATAATCAAAAAGCAATGACCAAAACCCGTTTTGAACATTTTTTTTTGGGAGTTTTGAATTTTGAAAATTGAAATTTGGATATTATTTGTAATTTGATTTTTGAAATTTGGTGCTTTAATAATTTGAAATAATATCTTAAATTTAGCTTTGAAATAAATAGTAAAATATAATCACCCCTTAAAACAACAAATTATGGATTTTAATATAACCGAAGAACAACAATTTATTCGTGAATCAGTAAGAGATTTTGCAGAACGCGAAATAAAACCTTTAGCCAAAGAGCTTGATGAAAAACAAGAATTCTCAACCGAATTGACAAAAAAAATGGGTGAGATTGGATTATTTGGAATGATAGTTTCCGAAGAATATGGTGGACAAGGTCTTGATTATATTTCTTATATAATTGCCGTTGAAGAATTGGCAAGAGTTGATGCTTCTCAGGCAGCAACAGTTGCAGCTCATAATTCTCTTGGCGTAAATCCGCTTTATTATTTTGGAAACGATGAGCAAAAGAAAAAGTATATTCCACAACTGTGTACCGGTGAAGCATTATGGGGATTTGGTTTAACAGAGCCGGATGCCGGTTCCGATTCAAGAGCAACCAAAACAACTGCAAAACTTGAAGATGGAAAATGGAATATTAATGGTTCAAAAATCTTTATCACAAATGCTTCAGCTGATATTTCTGTTGGCTCAACAGTTCAGGCTGTAACAGGTGAAGAAAATGGCAAAAAGGAATTTTCTGCTATTATAGTTCCACAAGATACACCGGGATTTACCCAAAGAACTATGCACGATAAAATGATGTGGAGAGCATCAAACACGGCAGAATTATATTTTGATGATTGTAAAGTGCCTGAAGATTATCTTCTTGGAAAACGTGGACAAGGCTCAAAAATAATGCTTAATACTTTGGACAATGGACGTCTTTCAATTGCAGCAATGGGTTTGGGATGTGCACAAGGAGCTTTTGAAGCAGCATTACAATATGCTAACGAGAGAGTTCAATTTGGAAAACCAATTTGCAAACAACAAATCATTGCTTTCAAACTTGCTGATATGGCATTGAAAATTGAATTAGCCAGAAACCTGCTTTACAAAGCTTGTTGGTTAAGAGATAACGACAAGCCATTCGCAAAAGAAGCAGCAATGTCGAAACTTTATTGTGCTGAAATAGCCAAAGAAGTTGCCGACGAAGCAGTTCAGATTCATGGCGGTTATGGTTTGATGAAAGATTATGATGTTGAAAGATTCTATCGCGACCAAAGATTATTGCAAATTGGAGAAGGAACATCAGAAATTCAAAGATTGGTAATTTCTAGGTATATTGGGTGTTAAGTAATCAATTTACTTTCTAATTTAATATATAAATGAGGGTAATTTTATCCATAATATTTTCAACTATAATTCTAGCATCTTGCAATTATTCTAAGAATAATACAATTAAGGGGTTGGATGATGAATTCATTACCTCATATAACAAATTAGATGAAAATTGTAAGGATAGCATTATTTCTATTCTTTTCCCATTTCAATTAAATAAGGGTCGTGAAGCAATTAAGCATATATACCAGCTCGAAGTATCTCTAATTAAAGATTTATGGCCTGAAAATTTAGATTCATCTGAAATATTATTTTTTGGACTTATATGGAATGATGACTCATCAGACCTTAATATTATCGGAATATTTCCTAAGGTTGATTATTGTGAAGTTCATTCATGTTTTGTAATAAATTGGAACGAAAAGAATGAGCTATTTTTTCACACTGGTCATAACTACGGTACTACAATTAATCCAATCATAAATTCTGAATGTTTCAATATTCCCAAGCACTATCTGTATGATAAAGGAATAAAACAGGGTAAACCGTTGAATGAATATCCATATTATAACTTTGGAGACTGGCATTCTGCATATGATATAGAATTGTCTGGAGAGTGGGGAATTTGCGAACAAACTAATTATAAATTCGACAAAGATATTTATAACAATATATGGAAATTCCCTTCAAAATACAGGTTTGAAGTGTATGATTCAAATGAAAATTTGTTATTAGAAGATAGTATATTTTTTAGCAGTGATACAATGTTTCTATATAGTAAAGTAGATACTTTTGTAATATTATCATATAAATATGATTTACTTTTAATAAAAAGCTGTAGAGATAACAGTAAAAACTGTTTAAAAAGGACAAGTGGCAGATTTTTAAACTCACATGAATAAAAATGCTCACAACAAATCACAGTAAAGAATTACTTAATAAGTTAACAATTCTTATAAAAGAAACGAAAGTTAAAGTTGCACTTCATGTAAATAGTTCGGTAACTTTATTATTTTGGCAAATTGGCAAGAATATTTCTGACCATATATTACACAATGAAAGAGCAGAATATGGACAACAGATTGTCGTTACACTGTCACGAGGATTAGTCGAAAAATTTGGCAAAAATTATGAAGAAAAGAATCTGCGACGAATGATTCAATTTGCACAAGAGTTTCCGGATTTTGAAAATGTCGTTACACTGTCACGACATTTGTCATGGTCACACTTTATTACTCTTATCCCATTGAAAAACCGAGATGCACGACACTTTTATGCAAAGCTTGCCAGCAATAATTTATTTGGAGTTCGGGATTTAAGGAGGCAAATTAGCTTAAAAGTATTTGAAAGAACTGAAAATGCAAATATCCAAATTAGTGACAGTAGAATCTTAGAAAAAAATGTATTCAAAGATCCATATTTTTTAGACTTTTTAGGTTTAAAAGATGGCTACCTGGAAAATGATCTTGAAGCAGCAATTTTAAAGGAATTGGAACTATTTATTTTGGAACTTGGAAACGGTTTTTCATTTATAGAACGTCAGAAAAGGATGATAATCGATGGAGATGATTACAATTTGGATTTATTATTTTATCATCGAAAACTAAAAAGGCTTGTTGCAATAGATTTGAAAATTGACAAGTTTAAAGCAAAATACAAAGGTCAAATGGAATTATATCTAAAATGGCTAAACAAGTATGAAAAAAATGAAGACGAAAATCCCCCAATTGGATTAATTCTGTGTACTGCCGGCAGTAATGAACAAGTCGAACTTTTAGAAATGCACAAAGACGGGATTATGGTTGCAGAATATTGGACAGAATTGCCACCAAAGAAAATGTTGGAAGCAAAACTTCATGAAGCATTAATCGAAGCCCGTGAACGAATTGAAAGAAAACAAATCCGAGAATAATAATAAAAAGAAAAATATATATTTAAAAAAGAAAAAACCATGACCCCGAATTTTTTCGAAACCAACAGTTATTTTATTGATGAAAAAGTAAACCTTTTAAAATTTGAAAATGCATATAAAGTTTTTGATGATAAAGGAGTTGAAATTGGTTCAATCAGGCAAAAATTAACAGGCGGGCAAAAAATGCTTAGACTTATTTTGGATAAGAAAATGTTGCCATTCACATTAGAAGTAAAAGACAAAAACGAAAAACTATTGTCATCAATTCATAGAGGCTGGACTTTTTTTATGTCCAAAATAACTTTGAAAGATGCAAATGGTATGGAAATCGGAACTATCAAACAAAAATTCAAATTACTAAAACCAAGATTTGAAATATTTGATACTAATCAAAAGCTTGTTGCTGTGATTTCCGGTGATTGGAAAGCATGGAATTTTACAATCAAAAATTCTGCTGAAAAACAAATTGGAACAATAACCAAAAAATGGGCTGGAGCAGTAAAAGAAATTTTCACAACTGCTGATAAATACAATGTAAATATCGAGTCAGATTTTGCAAATGAAACAGCTAAGGTTTTAGTTGTATCAAGTGCTATTACTATTGATATGGTTTTGAAGGAAGCAAAATAATAAATAATCTGGATTCATAAATTGCAATAATTATTCTAAGTGCATAATTTTCTATTCACTTTAGTATATGGTTTGTAGTCGGAAGTCCGAAGTCCGAAGTGAACTTTTTTCCAACTTCTGACTTCTGACTTCCAGCCTTATAAGCATATAAAAATAAATCTGAAAACTTAACGAAGTGATATCACGAACTCCAATCCAAATAAATAATATTGTGAGTAATCTTTGGAAATTTTTTTATGGAATAACAATACTTTCTGAATCAATCCCACATGAAACTTCTCCGAATTTATCTTTTAATCTTTTTGCTACTCAGTTCATTCCTGGCAAATGCACAATTCGATAGCCTGTTTGCTAAGACAGATGTAGTTTTAAGTGGAAAAATCACATCTATTTATGGAGGTTTCTCTCATGATTTAGGAACAGAATATTGGTACGTCTCTATTGCCACTGATAGCATTTACAAACAAAATTTTCATATTGAAACTAATCCAACAAATATTACATGGGTGGTTTCAAATCTCAGATGTAAAGAAACTCCACTTGAAAAATGCATATCCAAATATCAAAATAAAAAATGGATTTTCTTTCTAAATAAAGAGCATTTCTATGGTGGTGATGAATTACCTGATAGTATGATTCTTCCATTTTCACATGCTACTGAAGAATCCATATTGAAGGTTTCACAAAAGCAGAAAATCAAAATAAATCATTTTTCACGAAATAAAAAATGTGATGAAAACTGCAAATTGTGTAATCATATCAAAAATGAAGAATGGAAAAAAGTTGAGAAATATATTGGAAAACATTTAAATGACAAAAATGGTATTGGGTGGATGGAGCATAGAAGAATAAAATGGACTTTAACCGATAGAGTTATACTTTCCAGTCTTCCCTCCTATTGCTCGACAAGATTTATGTTTATAACTGAAAATGGTGAGACAGAAGCTTATGTGGGTTATCAGGTGGGATATTATAAAACATTTTGCACATGGATACCATATTTATTCTATGAACTTTGGGGCCTTCAGGCTTTTAAACATTTTTCAATTGAAAATGTTGATAAGCTAATTTTAAAAAAGTTTTTAATTAATACGAATTACAGCGTAGAATATCTGGGATACGAAAAAGCAAATGATATACGCATGCTCACTGATACAGCCAAACAAAAAATTTATGGTGAAAATATGCCTTTGCCGGATGATTATGTTTTACTTGCTGCTGTTTTTGATGGAGAAATTCAATTGTATGAAGATTATAAAACAATGCCTGATTATCTTGATAGAGCAAAAGCATATATTGACAAATTAGAATCAGAAAAAAAAGTGTACTTATTAAGTTTGATAGCTTCACATACAATTCCTGAAATTGCTGAATATAGTCTGCAAGCCTTACAAAGATTAAATGATGAAAGATGTATTCCTTTCTTAATTGCTCTGGCAGAATACAAAAGTAATTTGTTTGCTAAGGGTTGGATGAATTATAAATTGAGTGAATCATTTATGCTAAACCTCATCTTAACACTTGACTCATTAACTGATTGTAAAACTAACCCTCAAGACATACCTTATGGCTTTGCTAGAAATGTTTGGGATTTGAGTGAAAATATTCCTATTTGGAAAAAGAAAATAAGCTCAAAATAAAAT
>JAIPBB010000042.1 GCA_021739805.1 Saprospiraceae bacterium
GTGTAAATAAGCAATATTTCTTCATTTTAATAAGTAAATTCTGATTTTGCGAGATTAGATTTAGATAAACTGATAATTTCCACCTAGATGGAGTCTAACCCTTGATTTTAAGTTTTAGCAAATCAATTTATTAGAAATTTTTATAGATTTTGGGTAAAACCGTGGTGAAACAGAAGATTTTAACACAAAATAGGTGGCTTTTTATTATTTATTCACCAATTCCAATCACTATTAAGTCAATTCTGATCAGTTTGATACCCTTTTGTAGTGATTTTGATCAAAATGGACTGTTTTGCATAAAATCTGATCTGTTTGAAATTCTTTTAGTGGTAATTCTTATTTAATATGCCTATCTCAAAATCTTAAGTTCTGATATTCTACATATTACATTTTGTGAGAATATTTTTACTTCGAAAATATTACTTTATGATTGACTTCTACACACATAAGTTGTAAAGTTAATAAATACCATAAAATGTTAATAAAAATGAGTTGGATAAGGTAGGGACTCTGTCTATATTGCAGTCCTATAATATTGATTATGAACCTACATCAATTAATGCGAACTTAATAAATAAATAGTTGTAGGATATTATAGCGATTTTGTAAATATGAAGAAAAAGGAAGGTGTAAAATGACAAATAAAATATTTATTAAAACATAGGCCGATGAAAATAAAAAAATCGGTCGTTTGTGGTGAAACGACCGATTTTATAACTTTATGGAATAAATTTGCAGTAGGACGCAATGTAAAGGCTCATCACCTTTTTTTATTCCTTTGAATAAACAAAAAAAGCACTATTTTTTCTAAATAGCAAGCTTTCTCACCAATTTATTTTCATACTTATTAACAATACGTTATTCACTTTTGTGAGTAAGTAATTTCACTAATTAATTTTTAATATTATGACAAAAAAAACTTTTAATTATAATTTAAAACAAACTAAAACAGTTGTTTATAAAGAAACAACTAATGATATCGAAAAAATAGCCAAAGAACATGAAGCTGATGGTAAAAAGTTTACTTCTATTCAAAAAGTAGGTCGGGCTAAGACTGAAAATGGAGTAAAAAAAGAAGAGACAAAACAACTTGCTATTTACCGGAAAAATCATGGTGGTAGAAATCCAAAGTACAACAAAACTAAAAACGGATAGCAAACATGAAAAACTATAAAATTTCGCTCAACCAATTGGCTGATTTTTCCGATTCAACAGAAAGTGCAAAAAAAAGAATTATTGCACAGCAACAGCGCCCAGATCCATTTAGAATTCAATGGTATCAATTATCAAAAGCTCGTATAAAAAAGAGTATTGAACATAATGGTGATTTAAAACCTATTCATGAGGGTATTAAAACATTAATGGAAAGAGTACCTTCAAATAATCGACAAGCAAGTGATAAGACTGTATCCATTGAAGCTATGGAACGTTTTGTAAAAATGAAACTTCCTGAAATTCTTCAAGAAATTGATTATACAGTTATAAAATCAAAGGTGAAGAGTTTTATGTATTCTAATGTTAACATAATTGTTGCTCCTGAGATTATTATTAAAGGGGAATTGAATGGCAAGACTGTTATCGGTGGAATAAAAATCCACATTTCTAAAAACAAACCTTTTGATTTAAGAAAGTCACAGTATGTTGCATCAACTATTTATAAATTTTTAAATAAAGAGGTGGCTTTAGAGAACGAAACTGTTATGCCTGAATTATGTTATTCACTCGATATATTTAGTAATCGAATTGTATCAGCAGAACAAAATAATGATTATGTTTTTAAAGAAATCGATAAGATTATTGAAGAAATAAAATTTATTTGGGATGCAGCATAAAAAAATGGGGCATTGTCCCATTTTTTTTCTTTATTCTTGTAAGTTATTATAAATTCAATTCTTATTAATTCTAAAGGTACAAATTGAAATATTCCCTTAATAATCCAAAATCTATAAGAATTAATAATTATTTCACCAATTCCGATCACTATTTAGTCCATTCTGATCAGAATTATACTCTTTTCTTAGTGATTTTAATCAAAATGAATAGATTTACTAGTAATTCTGATCAGTTTAAAGTGTTTTTTGGCGAAAATTCCTTATCTATTACTCAAATCAGAGAAAATTAAACAATAACTGTCCGAATATATCTCCAAAATGCCCATTTTCTTGATAGTTGTCGATGTAATGAAACATTAAAATCCAATTAAAATAAATAAAATAATTATTGCGATTGCAGCAATAAAAAAGGTTCTGGGAACTTTCATGATTTAAATTTTAATTAAAATGATATGGGATAATAAAGGACAAGAAATAATTTTGTGTAGTAAGTTTACTCAAATATATTGATACTTCAATCCATCTTCTAACTGATGAGCAAGAATATCTTGAACATCTATTGATGTACCACAGTTGGGACATTTTATTTGAGTTTGGTTTTTCATATCATATCACTATTCATCACTAAAATTCACTTCCCAATACCCACGAGTACCGCCAATACGTTTAATTACTTCTTTTTTAACTAATGCATCAATATGCTTTTGTACTGCGGAAGTATTAATATTTAATAATGCTGAGATTTTACTTCTGGAAATTTTATTGTTCTCTATTATAAGATTTAATATTTCCTTTTGCCTATCTGTTAAAATACTTATTGGGGTACTTATTGGGGTATCAATTGGGGTATCTATTTGACCACCCATTTGACCACCTATTTGACCACCCATTTGACCACCTTTTATACCACCTATTGCACCACCTTTTACACCACCTTTTAAAGACTCAATATAATCAGCCTCAAAAGGAAAGGAAATTTCCAGAAAATTGTCGCTTATTTTAAAGATACTTTCATCATAAGCATCTAAAATCCGGTGTATGCCTGAACCTAATTGCTCAACAAATTTTAAATCTTTAAAAACTCTCATTAACTCTCTATTTCGTGGCATTGAACGACCTGCAAAAAATTCTTCTTTACTTAATCCTTGTACTAAGCCACCGTAGGATGTTATAGTTAACCTATCGGAATAAATCTCGATTACCGGCGGGGCTAACTCCATATTAATAAATACTGTTTTTGATTTTTAATATTTTGTCAAAATTTACAATAATGTTTTCAGTTTGTTAGAACGTGGAAAAAAAGGGAAAATTTTAGGTGAATTTGGATTTGTTGGGTTTAGGTTGAACTTTAATATTGAATGTATGAAAGCTATTTTATTTGTTCATGAGTAAGTTGGATATTTTTTATTTCATAAACACTTGTTTTTGAACATTCGAATTTTTCTGGATTAAATACTGCTATATTGTAACCATTTGCATTTAAAGAACTTTGATATTCAACTCCATCATAACCTAATGATTTGATGAATTCAGAGATATATTGAGTGGGTATATAGTCCAAAATTTGGTCTCTTTTTCTAATGGGTAAAGACAACTCTTTTTGTAGTGTCTGGATAAAAGGAATGTAAATCAAATAACTTTCTATTTCTTCAATCTCAGACCAATATATTGGGTCATCTTTTGGATTTCTAAGATTTAAGATTTTTATATCTTTTATTAGTTTTAGTTCACCAACTGTCACATAGTCGAATAATGTAGCTCTAGTTTCGTAAATAGAAGTTTCAATACTATCAGCTAAGTAGAGATAAGAAATCCCTTTCGGATTCGCACGTCCACTTGAAGCAGATTCAATTGGTGGATTTCTCATTTCTCCACAAGGAAATCCTTCTTTATCTGAAATACGGCATCGATAAAAAATTCTACCTTGTTTAATAGTACGGTAAAAACTTTCATGAAGAAAAAAAGTTTCTAATTTTTTTAAGTCAATTGTGTTTTGAATATGATATCTATTAACAAATTTTATTTCTTTCTTGAATTCATTCCAAACATTATGAATTTGGTCAGATTGAGTAGTTAAAAAAGTTTTTATTTTTAATGAAACATTAGAATGGAATAATTCTCCGAATTCAACCATTTCATCTTCAAAAATAGATTTCAGTAAGGATGCTGGACTTTTTACTATTTCATTTATTACTTTGAAATCATCGTTAATAGCTTGGGCAATTAATTGTTCGGATTTTTCATCTAAAACATAAAGTGATAAAATATTTCTAAAAAAAGGAGACAACTCTCTTGCCGAATAAATTGATGTATTTTGTGTTTCACAGAAATCACAAGTTCCAGTTCTATCATCTCCATTGATTATACTAATCAGATAATTACTGGTAAAACAATTAACACAGCAATTCATAATTAAATATTATTAATTATTAGCTCAATGTGATTCATTATTGAAAGTTTTTTCAAAGTGCCTAAACCAGGAAAATGCCCTCTGGTTTCTAAATCTTTAAAAGTTCTAATAGCTTCAGTCTCAATATCTTTTTGATTACACCATTGAACAAGTTTATGGATTGCCTCTGAAAATTTACCACCAATATCTGATACATCTTCATTCGAGTCCGAAACAAAGTGCTTTATTTTAATACGACCATTCTCATTAATGTAACTTAAGTGAATAGCAACTGCCCGAGGAAGAAACCCAGACTCTGAATAATTATCTCCAATCGTTAAAAAATCTGAAAAACCAACGAAACCATCTTCAAGATAATATTTGTACTCATCAGAAAAGTCACTCTCTTGATTTAAATAATCAGCATTCTTAGATAGTTCTTCAAAATAATCATCAAGACTTACTCTAGTCTTTGGCTCAAACTCTCTGTAATATCTTCGACTTGTCTTTGAGAAATAAATTAGATTATAGGAAATGTTTAATTTATCATTAAGTAATGCAATATTATTACTTTTAATTTCTGTTGTATGTATAAGAGATATACCCTTGTAAACAAGACTTAAATTGTTGATGTATTCTATTAATCCTGGTATATTTCTTTCCGTTTTTGAATGAACAATAATACCAAGCTGATAATTAGTATAATCGGGGATTGTAGAATTTATTATAGCAATAATATCTTGATAATTATTTTTTAAATCTCCAACCTGAGGATTTATGATAATATTGAAATTAATATTTCGATTAGCTAATTCTTGTAAGGTTGAATTAAATGTGCTTGAAGATTTTACTGGTTCAATAACTGGAGATATCTTGATTATTTCTTCAGGGAATAAAGTGCATAATTCTCTCAATGCAATTAATTCGAATTGTTTGCCTCTTAAATATGGGAAGTACATAGGTTGATATTTTTGTTAAGAAATGAATCTAATACTTCATATTCATTTTTAGAAAAGTCTAAAGTATAACAAATATGTTTTAAGCTTTCAGGTATTGATTTTTCCCTAAATATATTTGGATTTGATATATTTCTTAATTTGAGTTTTTGAATTACTAATTTCTGAAAAATTGAAATATTAATTTCTTTTGCTAGAGCTAAACATTCTCTAAAAATTTTTGTATTGGATACATCAGGTAGAAATTTAAAGTATTCTTCTATCAATTCTAAATATTCTTGTTTTCTTAAAGTTTTAAATAATATTTCGTGGCTAAAAGTTGATTGTTTAATTGCCTGTTTTATCGTTTTTAACGCATTTCTAGTTGTTAATTCTATAATTCCAACACTTGAATTTTGGTATAAATCCAATAACTTATCAACATATTTTGAACTAGTAACAATATAGACTTTGTCCCCAAAACGGTAATAATCAGAAATTTGTTTTTGTAATTTATCGAGATTATCTAATTCAGTTTTTATTTCATAAATACTGGCTTCACCATTTAAAATAACAAAATCAGCAATTGAATTTCCAATATTTAACTCACTTAAAGCAATTGTGTTTTTTAAGCTATATTTTTTAAGAAGTAGTTTGTCTGTTAAGATATTTTTATAGACATATTCATTTTTGTAATTCTTTAATAAATAGCTGTAAATGTTATTTATTGCATCTAGATTAGTAGTTGATTCGTTTGATGAAGTGTAATTTTTAATTTTATAAAATGTTGAAGAGTAATCGCTCTCCCTAACAATTTTTTTAAAATTAGATGGAGAAATAATTTGAGCTAAACTTCGAATTTTATTTATATCTGTTGCTATTTCCATAATACAACTACAAAGCTAAATTTTTGACTAGGTCAATTTATAATCAGTAATCAGACATAGCTAAAATAATACTTTCTTGTTGAAAATTAATTTATATTTCAATTTATTTATAAACACACTTATAAAAAGTTGCTTCATCGACTTTTACTTTGGACATCGTGTCTTTTTCAACTATAAAAGTTTCGTAATCAATAAAGGTTTTTCATTAAGTTCGACAATTTGTGACTGTGTAAGTCAAACGGTTTCTTCTTCCAAACGACCTACGATTTTTATTTGTCCGTCTTCGGTTTGGTATAATAGTACTTAGGAATTATTCATTATTTCCTAAAATTGAGTTTAAGTCAGCTTTAATTTGTTTCTTAGTAATCGAAGTATAGATATGTAGCTTTTCATTTACTAATCTTATTTTTTTTAATCTGAAATTGCATCGTTTTATTATCCTCCATTTTAAAAATTTGAATAGCTTAGGTTTATCTTTAAGTATAAATTTCTGCATATTGAAAAAACTCTCATATACCATAAATAAAGCAACGAAATAAAGGAAAGGAATCAGTAACAAGGTCATTACAGAACCAAATAATATTGACTTTAAATTTTCAATGGTAAAAACTACTTCAAGATTACCAGAAATACTAACAATCGAGAAAATTATTACAGCAAGAGCGTATAGAACAGACAATAAGTTAAAGAATTTGATTACTCGATTATCAACCTCTTTATATTCCGAAAAGGCAATCATTACACCTATAAATAATATAATTGGAATTGAAAGAAATTCAATGGCCAAATGAAAAGAATAAAGAGTTGATAGAAATTCAATTATGATAATAAGTTTAAAACAATCTTTAAAAATTTTCCTGAAATGTCTTTCATTGTTCAACGCCTTATCAATATTGAAGAACATGATAAATGCACATCCAAATGTCCAATAAATTGTATTTTTTATTAAGGAAGAATCCCATAAACTTATTTTGTAAAAAGCAAAAATCAAAATAGCTATATAAAATAGCATTAAAAGATAAAATTTGTAAAGTCTGAAAAATGCGTTGATAACGGAAACAACCATATTCCTAGATTGTTTGTTAGAGAAAATCCAGATAAAAAATAAGACAATCCAGATAAAAATTGAAATTTCACGATTGCTGAATATTTTAATTATATTATCCATTTAAAATCTAAATATTTTCAACTATCCCAATCTCCTCCTCACTCAAACCATATAACTCATAAACCATTTGGTCGATTTCTTTGTCAGTTTTGGTGATTTCGATTTAAGTTAGTTTATCCCTACTTAATCATCATTATCAGGTCTTTCGTCAGTAGTGCGACCATATTCTCTGTTATCATTAAGTTCCTTCTGACGTTGTTGTTCCTCTTTAATCCTTTTATTTTCTTCATTATTTTGGATTCTTTCTTGTTCTTCTCTTTGCCTCTGTCTTTGTTCTTCTATTCTCCTTTTATTTTCTTCATTACTCATGATTCTTTTATTTTAGGTTTACACTCATAAAAATTATCAATATTATTATAGCTCCTACAAGAAATACTAAACTTGTTCCGTTTAGGAAATATGTTAAGTTGTTTGCATACTTTTGATTTTTTTCAACTTTAATATGATTATCCTTTATTGGCTTATTCCGTTCTTTTTTAATTAAGTTTCTTGTTATTCTAATTTCTAATTTATTAGCATAATAACTGGTAACTTGTGAAATCAAATTAGAAATAATTGAAGATCCAAATAATACCCATGCAAGTTTAAGCAAGAGAAAATTTGTTTTTATATCTGGCGAAATAATGTCTTTAATAAAACCCATCGAAAACACCAGCCCACCGCTAGATACAGTTATTATTAATGTGTCAAATCTATCAAGAGAATATCTTAGATTTAACCTGGTATTTTCTTTATGTACTTCAAGATTTTTTATGTATCTTTTATTATCCTTTTCATCCATACCTTACTTAAGTTGAAATTTTAGATTATTTTCATTTGAATATTCTATTACTTTACGAATAAAATCTTTATAATAGTATACTGAAAATTCATTCGGGAAGTATTGGGATTCTACATTACCAAGCGAGTCAAATTTATAACTTAATATTGATTTTTCAACTCCTTGTATTATTAAATAAGTATTCAATTCACCAATAGTAAATCCAACTTCATCAATATTAAAAGAAATTTCGGGTTTGACAATGAAATTTAAGCCCCAAAAAGTAAAGCTAAATGAATTCTCTTTAAATTCTATTGTTTTGATATTGAATGTATTGAAAGTTTTTTGAACTTCTTCTATAATAGGCAATGCTTGAATTTTAAATTTTTCAAAAGATTTCCTATGGTAGTCTATATTTCCAATATTATCCAAGTTAAATTTTCTCATGATGTATTATGTTTTAAGTGAAAATTATTTTTATATCACTCCCCCTCAACTATCCCAATCTCCTCCTCCGTTAAACCATATAATTTATAAACCATTTGGTCGATTTCTTTGTCGGTTTTGGTGATTTCGGTTTGGAGTTTTTGGGCTTCAGCCTTTTTTGTTTCAAAAATTTCCATCCACTCCATTTCTTGTAGTTTGGTAAGTGCTGTTTTACCTACTTTTTTAATGGCTTTATTGAGCTCTATTATAAACTCTCCAAATTCTAATTCATGCCAGCTTTGGATTCCAGAGTATTGATATACACCTTTTATTTGAATATCTAAAAACTTCAAAAAATTCACTCTTATTTTAGATTCTTGCTCTAGAACTGATAATAGCTTTGCAACAATAACTGACAATCTTTCTGAGATATCATACTTAACTATAGGAAACCACTCAATATTGACTTTTTTGACTTGGGGATAAACTGTTCCAATCTCATCTAATTTCCAACTATATAAATATTTAAAGAGTTTTGAGTTTAGTATCCCTAACAAGAATTTCAACTCTCTTTCTTTATCATCACTTTCTACCTTCAAATTTAAGGTGTGGATTGAATCAATTGGATAATAATTATGAATGTCTAAAACCCCCAAAATATGAGTAGCTGTTTGACGTATCAATATTTTAGGCTCATTAAAATCCTTCTCATTTCTAGGCCAATGCAAACAATACCAAGGTAGTTTTCCTTGTTTTGTTTCTCTTTTTTTAGATAATTTTTCTTTGAAAGGGATTAACAAGTTCTCAATAACTCTTTGCTCCTTTACGTCCGTATATTTAGTAGAGTACAAAATGTAATCATCATCATAAAGTATTCGATATCTGTTAATTGTTTTACCTTTTAGTACTTTATGGAAATATTTCTCTGAAATTCTATTATCCAAGAAATAACTTTCTTTATTGAGAAAACTTTCATTTCCTCCAGTAGTTATTCCTTGTGTTATTTTTATTACATCTGATAGTTTAATCGGAAATTTATTAGATAAGCTCCTTACATCGAAACCACCAGAATCCTTAATTGTAAATCCAGAAGTTTCTAAATTTTCGGCATTTATTTCAGGAATATTGTTTAGTTCAGTCAATTTGTTCCTAAAGATTTTTCCTCTAAAGAATGGAGATTGAGTTTTATTCTTTGTAATTAAAATAATAGCTGTATCAACTATTGCCTCTTCAAATACTTTGGTGAGACCTATAACTTGTTCAACATTATTGTTTGTTGTTAGAAGAGTTCTTAAACCTGCGAATTGGGAATAGTCAATAAACGTATTGGGTGTAATAAAGCAGAGAGTTCCCTTTGTTTTTAGAATATTTAAGGATATCTCAAAAAAAACAATATACATATCAAATGTTCCTGAAAATGATTTTGCATATCTCTTTAATATGAAGATTTTTTCTTTCTCATTAAAATAATCTCCGTATGGTGGATTCCCAATCACCACATCAAAACCACCTTTAGCAAAAATATTTGGGAATTCCTTTTGCCAATTAAAAGCTTTGTCTCCGGCAATTTCAGCATCGTCAATTAATGAGTTTCCGCATTTTATATTATTGCTTAAAGTGCTTAGTTTTCTGCCTTTTTGTGCTGTTCGTAGCCAAAGTGAGAGTTTTGCTATTTCAACGGATTCTTCGTTTATATCAACACCAAAAATGTTTTTTTCAAGAATATCATTTGTAATGTCGGAAAACACAATTGTACCACCTAAAAGCTGTGCACGGAGTTCATCAATTTTACGGTGTTCGTTTATTAAAAACTCCAATGCCTGGTTTAAGAATGCACCGGAGCCACAGGCAGGGTCAAGAATTGTTAAATTTAAAAGCCATTTTCGGTATTGCGAAAGTTTATCATCAAGATTTTTTAAAATTTCCTTTTTCCTGTTTTTTCGTCCTTTGGCGTATTCTTCGTCAATTATTTCAAGTTCAATGCGTTTTTCATCGCAAAGTTTCCCTATGGTGTTTTCAACAATATACTTTGTAATATATTTTGGAGTGTAGAAAATGCCGTCTTTTTTGCGTTTGGACTTTTGATTATCTATTGTTTCGCCACGCAATTTGGCTTGTATATTTTCAATTTCGCTTAAGGAATGTTCAAAAATATGTCCTAAAATATTTACATCAATGTCGGTTTCAAAATCGTAAGCAGTAAGTTTTAAAGTATGTTTCTTTAGTATTTCATCATCAATATTAATATTATCAAGTATTTCATCAGGCAGGAATAATCCACCGTTATAAGGATAAATATCGTATTTCTTTCCTTTATATCCTGTGTTCAGATAACCGAAGAACTTTACAAACCGACTATATAATGAAAAGTCTTCATCGAATTTTTCTTTTAGTTCAATCCATTGGTTTACAATTTCTGTAATAGTATTTGGAGGCAATAATCCCGTGTCTTCAGTAAAAAAAATAAACAAGAATCTATCGAGCAGTTTTTGTGTCTTTTTGAATAGAATTAATGGGTCAACCGTTCCCTGCTCTCCATTAAGGTTATTCTTTAAAATACTGTCAAATACTTCTTCTCTAAACTTTGAATAATCGGCATAAAGTTGCTTTGTAACGCTTTCTTCCTGTATAACAGAAGACTCTTTTATGGTAAGTGGTAAATCATTTAAAATATTGTCTTTCGCCAGGCAAAGCCATAGCAAACAAAATTGTTCACGGTTTAAATTAAACAAATCAAATTCAAGATAGTCAACAGCATTTTGAATGTAAAACCTGAGTTTTTCAAAATTTGATGTTATAATGTAAGTGCAGTTTGGATGATGGTTTTTATATCCGAATGCTTGTGTTTCAACGCTGCTTAGGTCGGTTGTGGAAGTGGATTTAAGCTCGATAACTGCAATAGCATTTTCGTTGCGTAAAATTGCTCCATCAGCTTTTTTACTATCGTCAACATTTTTAAATTCAGTTGTGAGATTAAAATTTGGATCCGGATTTAAAGTGTAATCCAGTATTTTCACAAAAAGCTCCCTGAAAAAACCTTCCTGAAACTGCTCTTCTTTTGCGTTACGGATGTTTTCCTGAATTACTGAATTGCCGAAATATTCTTGAAAATCACTGAATTTTTTATCAATCAGAACAGAGTCAAGCCCTGCCAAATATTTCTTCTCAACTGATTTTTGAAATAAACTCATTATTTGAAAATAATTTTTTTATAAAATTACAATTTTTCAATTACTTATTAATATTTCTCTTATTAAATTTGATTAATCCTTCATAATGTTTGGTTTCAATGCTGAGATTTGTTTCTATTTGTACATAAACAACTTGTTCGCAGGATTACTATATCAGCAAATTGCCAATAAATAATTAAAAATTTAGGCTAATTTCCGGTAATTTACCAATTCTGATCAATTTTGGTTTAATTCTGATCAAAATTAATGGCTTTTCTAGTGATTATGATCAAAATTGAAGTTATATTAATTTAAACTCATCTATAAAGCAAATAAAATTAAATGTGAAAAAATTCAGCACTAAATGATTTTCATAAAAAATCTTTGTATAGTAACAAAAAACATATAAATTAGCACTATATTTAATTTAATATGACAAAGTATGAAGGCATTATTAACTGTAGTATTAATTGTATTATTTTTAAATGCAACTGCACAGGATTACGAAACTGCTCTGGTAAATTATCGTTCTAAAACATTCCGGGTACTTAATACTGACTACAATAGTCAGTGTAGGTTCAGATGGACAAATACTCTTAACACAAAAAGACTATTTGGGGGTGTTGGTATAAATAGTACAATACTCAATTATGGTACAGAAATACGATATTATCAACCAGATATGTTTAATTTAAACCTAAGTTATTCAAGATTATTCACACCAAAATTACAGGATCAATCAGAATTCGGAATAAGTGGAATATTGTATGTCATTAAGAAATCTAAAAGGGATACTTTTAAATGGGTTTTAAAGAGAAAGTACAACTGGAGTGGTGCTGATCACTTGTATGACTTATTTTACACAAAAGTTCCATCTGTTCAAAGAATGATATACATAGGTCCTCATCTATCAGCCATAAATTCTATTAATGCATTTAAAGTATCAACGGTTAATGAGATTGATGATGTTAGTTTTGCAACGAGTCTAAATCTTGGCTTTGGGCTAGGTGTAAATTGGGGAAGACACATTGAATCACAATTTAAGAAAAAAAGGAAAGAACCCAAGCGGCGACAAACCTATATGCGTGAAGTTAATGCTGATGTAATTCTTTTTTTGAATCCCAGCCTTGATAAAATGGTTGACCCAAGTTTCGGAGCGATAAATACTCTTCCGACGGGCTTATCAAAAGTTGGATTTGCTATTGAATTTATTCAAAGTGCACCCTATAGAACAACATGTGAGTTTGGAATGACATTTCGATATAAAATTTATTCATGTATTGATGGAAGTGCAGGATTTGGTTTTGGTATTGGATATTACTTAGGAAATTAAAAATTATAAACCGGATTAACTCTATTGTTTTAGGAAACGAGAACTTGAAATAGGGAATTAAGGTAATAAAATGGGTGGGAACATTGCTTTTGCAACAAAATTGGGTAAAATTAGTAGCGATGCACTGAAACCGGATGTAATTACAAAATATCTGACATTGTATTTTGCATAATCTCATTAATCTTCTTCTTTTCATTTTCATCTAACTTAGAAAATATATTTTGTACTTCCTTTTGTAAATCACCTTGGTTAACTTTTGAGTTAAGCTTATTATTTAGTAATAAAGTGCTTAGTATTTGCAATAGAGGAGTTACAAATGGCATTATTTGATCAAATATTGATTTCTTAGTTTGTTTTTCAATTAAATCAAGAGATTTTTGAATTTCTCTGAATTCAACTTTATTGCCTGAATCTTTATTAAGCATTTTATGAATTTCTAATTCATGTTTAGTATTTGATAACTCGATATTAAGCCTTGAAATTTCCCTTTCGGCTGTGGCTAATTGATTTCTTTCAGAATCTTGCCGGCTGTTATGCGAATTAAAATGTTGATTCTTATTGAGTAATTCATTTTCTTGTGAAGCTATCTTTTTCTCCTGCAAATCCAGGACAGCAAGTTTATTATTGATTTTGATCAGAGCAGAATTAAGCAATTCATTATTTTGTGAGCCTGTGTCACCTGTTAATTGAGAAACAGATTCTGGTTTTCCATCATTTATGCCATCACTTATTATTCGTAATCCGGTATCTGCTTCTTCAGTGGCGTTATTATATCCTTCATCAAAGTAATGCTTGAATACATCAGCTAGTGAAATTTTTCGCTGATTAACTACATAATAATTATCTTGCTCTCTTTGTAATAAGGTATAAGTATCCTCATCTACAACTATTCTAATGTTTATTCCTGCCATAGTGCAATTATTTATTATTATTTGGGATTGAATCTAATCCACCGTTCACGAAATTTTCAAGGTCGCTTCTTTTATACCACCATTGGTTTGCAGATTTCTTGGCGGAAAGTTCACCGGACTTTCGCTTTAAATGAAACCAGGTCGTCTTTCTATTGAGCATTTTCATTGCTTCACTTTGTGATATATAATCACCCAATTGTTTTACTTCCGGGCTTTGGGATTTTGTGTCAGATGACAATACTTTACGCATTGCACTTTCTACAACTTCCTGAAGTTGGTCTTTATCGACCATCATAAAGATTTTGCTGTTTTCGGTATTCATGATACTATATTTAAGGTTAATAATTTTAATTTAATGTTAGCACTAACTGATTTATTCGAACTATTTAGTATAAATTTTTTTATTCAATTAAGTACCTCCAGAGCAATTCGTTTACTTTGTTTGTGTAATTATTCTGTTTATTATTTAGACTATCTTGAAGCCAATTGTAAATAGAAATATTATCGTGCTTATTTTCAAAGATGCTAATAAATGTATTTAAGGCATCTTTAACATCATCCGTAAAAATGAAGTTTAAATGATTTCGATCGAGAAGCATATTTCCTATTTGTTCCATGTTAATCAAACATTCAAAAAAACGTTTTTTCTCATCTTTAGTACCAATATCAAAGACCAACTTTGAACCCATAAAAGCTAGGCCGAAAAACATTTCTTTACCATTAATAATCTGATCTTCCGAAATTGAAGTCGCTCTATTGAAAATTAATGAATGAGTAATATGTGCTGTTCCATAGGAAACAGTTTCATCATATTTTTCAAACCTTTTTCCAAAGCCTTTTAAAGAAAATTCATTACCTCTTAAAGATGCTTCTAATTCGATAATATTTTTTATCTTACTTTCAACTTGTTCTAATAATATCTTTGTCTTATCACTTAGAAATTCATCTTTAGTGTATTCTTCATTTCCAATTTTGAACTTAGTATTCTTTCTTTTATATGTTACCTGTGCATAAACCGGAAATTTATCTATAATAGATTGTTCATCTTTCCCATCTTTGTCCAAAGAAACTATATCAAATCCAAAACTTTGTTGTAGTGTAAACCGAACGCCAATTTTTCCTAATTTCATAACTCTTTATTTAAATAGTTTTGCAAATATATAAATAAATTGTTAAAACAAACAAATATATTCGAACATATTTGCAAATAAATAACTTTAAAAGTCAAAACAGTCAGAATATCAGCTTGTTGGACGTGAAAAATAAATTAAATAAAATTCTGTATTTAATGATTAAGGGATAACTTTTTGTGTCAAAATGCTTATTTGTAGCATCAATTCATCTTCTTCATTTCCTCAAATAATGTTTGTTTAAGAAGCTTAGCATAAATTTCAGTTGTCTTTATACTAGTATGTCCTAGTACTTTCTGAACAACAACTAACGGAATACCATTATTTAAAGCGATGGTCGCAAATGTGTGTCTGGCAACATGATGGGATATTGATTTTTTTAAACCAGCCATATTGGCTATTATTTTTATGTAAGAGTTGAATTTTTGATTAGAGATTTGTGGGAGTATTTTATCTTTCACAAGACGATCTCCATGTTCAGAGTACTTATTAATAATAAATATAGCTTGTTGTGTTAATGGAACTGCAACTCGCTCTGATGTTTTACCCATAATCAATTCCAAATATTTTTCATCATTATTTAGCTTCTTTATTGATGACATTGTTAGGTCTTGAGCATCCTGAAATCTCACAGCCGTATTACATGAGAATAGAAATATATCTCTTGTCTTTTCAAGACTAATATTTCCACCTAGGTTTGCATTTTCAATCTTTTCTAATTCATCTTGTGTTAAATATTCTACATTAGTCTTGGTGTATTTTAATGTAAACTTCGTGTATGGATTTAAAGTAAGCAAATCATCGCAAATCGCTTTATTAATAATTGCTCTTAAACGACCATGGTGCTTACTAATTGTATTTCTTTCTAATTTTTCACCTAATGGGCTTTTATAATTTACAGTAAGGTAATAATCAAATTCTTTTATATATTGATAATTAATTTCAGCAATCGGAATATTTCTTCCTCTTTTTATATTATTGAAATTTTCTAGTATTTTGAAAGTTCCTTGGTAGTGTTTAATAGTCGATTTCGATAACTCGTTTTTATCTACCATTTCTTTAATACAAGCTTTATAGAAGTCGAATATTTTAATATTATCAAGCTTGCTTTTTTTGTTTTTTAATACATCAACAATATTTTTTGCTGTAGGTATTATGTCTTTATCAATAAAGCTTCTTCGAATTTTGTAAATTTTATTCTGCAAATCAAGTAGTTCTTGTTTTAATGCAATGTCCCCAATAGGAATTTCTTTTTCTTTGTCCCAGTGTTTTGGTTTGACTGCAAAACTGGTATAAAACTCAGCTTTATTTCGATTAATAATAAGCCGCCCATATATTTTGGTTTTATCACCTTGGGTTTTGTTTTTGTTTAAATAGAATTTTAACGAAATTGATTCCATAATTTTTCTTTTGGTGAAACATTTTTATTTTAGGTGAAACGATGGTGAAACAAAGATACGAATTTAAATGAATTCACAAAACTTTAAAAACAAACAAAGCCGCTATAATCAGCGGCTTAATTATTTTTCTAAATGCGTTTAAAGGTGATTTGTGGAGCTGGAGGGAGTCGAACCCTCGTCCAAACAAGGAACAAATAAGCTTTCTACATGTTTATCTTTTTATTGATTTTCGAATATGGCACGGGAAAAAGCACCCAAAACCAAATCTTATCCTCTTTATCTCGTTCTTCCGTCAAGGTTCCGAAAAAACCAGCCTAAAATTTGCTAGCACCCTGTAATCAGACCGGAATCAGGCATCTCCATCTGCAGAATGTCTCGTCCCAAAACCTGGTTTCGGGATAAAGCTTAATCTACTTAATTCGATTAGGCAGCAAGAGCGTAATTAGTTTCGCCAATTATAAATGTGAGAATAGGATTTACGAGCGTATTCGCAATGCTCGACATGCTTACTTATCCACTCAACATGCTGTCAAATCCAGTCAGCCCCGAATGAAATTGTGCAAAGATAAGAAAATTAAGGCTTGAGTTTTTGGATTTTAGGTTGAAAATTTATTTTTGCAATTTATTAATTATGCCTTCAGCGTCATTGCGAGTTGCCTGTGCTGAGCGAAGCCGAAGTAAAGCGAAGCAATCCGTTTCAACAAACACATCAGAAACAACAATAGATTGCTTCGGTCGTTCCTCCTTCGCAATAACGCTTTGAATGACAACCTAATGACAGCAAAGCAAATGACCACCTAATGGCAGCGAAGCGAATGACAACCTAATGACAGCGAAGCAAATGACAACCTAATGACAGCGAAGCAAATGACAAACTAATGACAGCAAAGCAAATGACAGTAAAAGTCGGAAGACCGAAGTCGGAAGACCATCCCAACATTATGATGCGAAGCAAATGACAACCTAATGACAGCCAAGCAAATGACAGTAAAAGTCAGAAGTCGGAAGACCGAAGTCGGAAGACCATCCCAACATTATGACGCGAAGCAAATGACAACCTAATGACAGCGAAGCAAATGACAACCTAATGACAGCAAAGCAAATGACAACCTAATGACATCCGTATGACAATTAACGAATTAATGTTGTTGAATAAGTTGCTATATTATCCTTTGCATCTTTAACTTCAAGTTTGAAAGTGTTTTTTCCTTTCAGCATTTTCTCATCAATTGTGTAGGTAAGCAATGAACGTTTCGCATCATAATCCATTAAAATCCATTTTTCATTCATTGTTCCACGATAAGATTTAATTCCGGAGAAATCATCAGAAATTTTAAACGAAATATTTTTTTGTGCTGAAACATTTTTGTTTGAATAAATATCAATAGCTTTTATTTTTGGAGCAATTGTATCTGCAACGATTGTGTAATCTCCGAAATTCTTAATTTTTGTTTTGACATATCCATCTTCCCATTTCCCACCTGCCGAGACAAAGAAACCTTTTGCATTTTTTCTTGCTATTAATAATTTTGTCTGTAATTTTTCAGGAATAACCGAATCAGCTTTTATTGATAAATCACAACTTTTATGAATTGGAGTAAACTCATTATGCAAATGATAAATTTTTGAATAAGTCCCACGAATTTGTGTACTCGTTTTGTATTCAAAAAACACTTTATCATACAAAGCATCTTTTGGCAAAACAAATTTTAGGTTTTCATTTTCATAAACATTTTCTTCAGAATATTCGAAGCAGGTTTTCACATTTCCATTAAAATTGAAATCAACTTTTGCTGGGAATTCTCGGTGTATGCTTTTAACAGGGAAATTCAATTCTGATGTATTGCCTTTGAAGTCTTTTACTTTAATCTGTACATTATGAATTTTGTTGTCAGTGAATTCAAACACTCCATTGTCTTTCATATTCTTATAGCAACTTAGCTTGTTGTTTGGCTGAATATAACATTTGTAAATACGATTTCCGCTTTTAATATATTCTTCATAATCAATCAGGCTATTTAAATAGCGGTTTTCATGAAATCCAAAAGTTTCAACATCAAAATAAAAATAAGTAACACTGTCAATTAACAATTCTATAGAATAAATACCATTCTTGTTCGCAGCACCGTTCAATTTATCAATAGCTTGAATCCCAAAATATATTTTGCCGGATAATTCAATGGTGTCTTTTTGGTTTAACTTATATTTTCCTACTGAATTAATAAGTTTATATGATTTCTTTTCTGCCTTATTATTAATGTAACTTTCATTATTTGCAGGGAAAACTTTAAGCAAGCTTAAAATTGGTTTGATGTTATCAGTTAATTTAATTCCAAAAAATAATGGATTTATTGGATATTCTGTTTTAGCATCTCTTATTTCGAAATGAAGGTGTGGTCCACCGGAACTACCGGAATTACCTGAAAGTCCAATCACCTGGCCTTTTTTTACTTTTAATAAGTTTGAGTCAGGAAAAACATCCATTTCAAAACTTTCGCATTTATAATGCTCTTTCTTTACAAAATCTCCTATTTCTTGATTATAACTATCCAAATGACCATAAACACTCACATAGCCATTTGGATGCGTAATATAAATTGCTTTTCCATAGCCATAAGCAGAAATTTTAATTCTTGAAACATAGCCATCAGCAACGGCATAAACATTTTGACCTGTTTTGCCAAGAGTTTTAAAATCAACTCCTGAATGAAAATGATTTGATCGCAACTCACCAAAAGTTCCTGATGAAACTAAACCTATATCTAAAGGTGAGCGAAAATAGTTTTGTGGATATTTCTCTTGAGAATAAGAAAATAAACTTAACAACAACAGCACTATTCCTACAAAACACTTTTTCATTTTACTCGATTTTTTTGATTTATTTTAAACTGTAAATTTCACTAAGATTATTGCTCTATTTTCTGAAAACAAAAAAAATAATTAACAAATTCGATGTGAGTAAAAAAAGTCGGAAGTCGGAAGCCGGAAGTCGGGAGTCGGAAGTCGGAGTACCTGCACTTCGGCTCCGCTCAGTGTCCTCTAGGTTTCGATGCATTTGGTCATTGAGCGGAGTCGAAATGAGTCGAAGCGTGAAACCTGAAACTTAAAACCCGAAACCCGAAACCTGAAACATGAAACATGAAACATGAAACTTTATATATCTCAAAAAAACCTTAATTTTATTTTCATCTATTTAATTTAATTCTACATTTGCAATCTTCTTTTAAACAAACAAACAAAATGAAACAAGCAGAAATTTACACAGAAAAAGGTTTAATGAAAGCCAAATTATATGATGATGATGCTCCGGGAACGGTTGAGAATTTCATTAAACTATCAAAAAGTGGCTTTTATAATGGCTTAACTTTTCACAGAGTAATACCAAATTTTGTAATCCAGGGTGGATGCCCGAATGGAAATGGTATGGGCGGACCCGGCTATACAATTAAATGTGAACTGGACGGCGACAATCAATATCACGACTTAGGGGTTCTTTCAATGGCACATGCAGGAAGAAACACAGGTGGTTCGCAATTTTTTATTTGTCATAATAGAGAAAACACTCAGCACCTCGACAGACAACATACCGTATTTGGTAAAATTTTCGAAGGTCTTGATATTATTGAAGACATTCAACAAGGAGATAAAATTGAAAAAATAGTAATAATTGAAGAATAAACTTAATTATGGCATTAGACTTACAAGGAAAGCTTATTCAAATCTTACCCGTACAATCTGGGGTAAGTAAAGCCGGAAAAGATTGGAGCAAACAAGAATTCATTATTGAAACTCAGGAACAATTTCCAAAAAAAGTATGTTTTACTTTATTTGGTGATAAAACTGATTTACTTCAGGGTATTTCGGAAGGAGAAGAATTAAAAGTGTCTTTTAACCTTGAATCAAGAGAATATAATGAACGATGGTTTCATAATATTAATGCATGGAAAATTGAGAAAATAACTTCTCAATCAGGAGATGTTTCAGCTCCATCTATATCAAACAACGACTTACCACCGATGCCCAATGAAGATGATGGGCTTCCATTCTAATATTTAATCAAAAAAATATTGAAACCTGTTAAAATATAAATTTTAGCAGGTTTTTATTATTACCTAATATCCACAAACCTGCATATAACAAACTGATAGTCACTGGGTGAACTCATTCATTTTAAAAACATACAAATCTCTTATCTTCAAATAGTCACCCCATGATTTGAGAATTTATGGTATTATTTTGTTATATCCGAGATTAAGCAATATAGTCACCTTGGAATTTTTTCTCATAATTAGAACAATTACATTTATAAGAAAATACTTGACATTTTTTTTTTGTGAGACTATTTTTGCTCACGATAAGAAATTACAAAATTAAAACCAGAAAGGAATTAAACCATGAACCCACAATTAAAATTAACTCCAAGAACAACAACTTCACTAAAAACGACATTAATTAAATACGCAGCAGTAGTAGGTGTAATAACTGCTGTTGCTTTTATTAGTGTATTTTTAATTAATTATTTTGGAGCTACTAAAGATGCTCTTGCGGATAATAAGGGCGAAACAACTGTTGAAATAGGTAGCACTGTAGCAGGTCCGGTAAGATCCATTATCGACAGATATTATGATAATTCTGTTTATGAAGTAATATATTTACAAAGTGAAATTGCAAACCAGGGTGATATCACAAAATTAGCATTAGATAAATATTCAGGTAATAATAACACTGAGATAAATAA